>PFSB01000008.1 GCA_002788855.1 Candidatus Roizmanbacteria bacterium CG_4_9_14_0_2_um_filter_38_17
TGTACGATCTTTTTTTATTTTTTTTATGTATGTTTCAGCCTTTGGAAAAGCGGCAATTAATTTCTCATCTATTATTTTATCAATATTATTTAACAGTTCTTTGTTGCTTTTCTCTTGCCTGTCCTGCGTGTACTTATTTTCATTAAATAATCCCGCATAGGTGGATCCAAAGATAGTTTGCCCCTTTATTTGATAATAATCCATTAGTTCATAACTTGAATCTATAAGATTATTTTCAGCATCTCCTACAATTCCAAGAAAGATTGAATCATTCTTTCTAAAAAGTCTACAATGGTAATCTGATGAGGCTGGGTGATCTGAATTTTTATATACCCAACCATCTAATAAGTTATTGTAATCAAAATTCAACTTTACTTTTTCAGTCTCTTCCGGTCTTTTGGTAATGTAGTTTCTGATGGCGTTAAATAGTGGCACGATCTGATTATCTTCTTTAAATTCTGTCACGACTGTATTAAGAAACCCAGATGTCACTCCTTCGGGTACACTAAACAAAGCAAAGTACCTATTTATATCTGAAATTCTGGTACAGTATTCGTTGATAGCTTTTTTGCATTCAAAATCCTTTGCACGTTGCAGTTTTTGTTTATTCTCAATAGCCTTTTTAAGATCGGTGAACGCCGATTCAAATTTTTCCTGCTTCTTTTCAAAACTATCCGCAATATCTTGAGTAAAGTTTTCCTCAGAGAATTTATTAAGGAGTAACTCATCAACTCTTTCTCTCTCTTTTTGTGAATTTTTAAGAGATTGCTTCGTGGCTTTTATCTTCTCTTTATCCTCTTGCTCTCTTTTGGTTAAAAAAGCTCTTCCGTTCAATAATGAATCTAGTTCAAATTTTAGGAATGAAAGAAAATTCTCAAAATTTCCTGATTCTTCTTTGTAAACCCCTGCGTTTTTCAATAAATCAATATTTGTTTTGGAAGGATACTTGTAGTCACGGCAAAACCAGCCGTTTTTTATCGTTTCTATGAAATTTTCAACTGTCTCTTTATTCAGCAACTCCTTGATTTCTAGGAGCGAAATAGCAACTTTGGATATCCCCTCTTTATCTTTAAATTCACTGTCTTTTTTAGCTTGATCTTCATCCACAATATTATTTTGTTGGTAATATAAATCTCTTATATATGACCATGAACCAAAATATTTATTACAGAAATAATGTAGTTGATTTTCATTGAGTTGGATATCTTCAAGATTGTATTCTATTTTTCCCTGTAGGAAGGTTTTTATACCTTTTATTTTTTCTCTTGAAAGAGTAGAAAATTCTTCCAGTCCTTTTATAAGCTCGTCATCATCCAGTATTTCGTAGACAAAGTAGTCTTCTTCGCCATCTGGTTTATCTGTTAAGAGTAGTTGTTTTTGAAGCGTCTTGAGGTATTTGATATCTGAATTGGGTTTTTTATTTTCATTAAAGAATTTATTTAGTTCGACGATCTTGGCGTTATATGTATTGATATCGGTTTGCAATAAACAATGAACGTAAAACTCCGGCGTAAAGATGCTAATCCCATCTTCAATATCTTTATTCTGAAAATCTTCTGTTTTTAGATTTTTTTTATTTGTCTCTGCCCAAATAGAATTCATAACAAAAATTTCAAAATTTTCATCCAATATGCGGGTGGTAATTTGCCCTGCATTGGCTTTCCTTATCTTTATATCATTTTCTATATCACCTTCATCTACTTTTCTGCCATCATCTTTATAGAGGTTACCTCTGATTTCATTAAAGTTCTTGAAGTATGTAGACCAACCTTGGAAATATTCGGTTAATGTCCCTTTTCTCAACTCTTCTTTTTTGAGATATTCAATGTTATTTAGTGCGTATAGATTATTACCATCCTTATCATTCTTTACTTTTTCTTTTATGTTATCGTTCTTAATTTTCTTGGCAAGAATCAGCAAAACATTTTGTGAGAGTAAAATATTATTCTTTTTTTGCTTTTCATCTTTGTTATCTTGAATTTTTTCGTTTTCATTGAGATTATCTTTCAGCCAATCATAATAATCTTCTGCGGTCTTTTGAAATAAACCACCTTTACCGTCTTTATTTCCAAAGAACTTTACTAACCTAGCTTTTTCTTCGTTAATCCCTTTGGCAAGTTGAGATTTTTTGTTGTCATCTTTCTCTTTTTCAAAGTCTTTATATTTTTCAAACAAACTTGAGAAGTTAAGACTATCATTTACTTTCGCTTTACCCAGTGCGTCTTTAATAAACAACTTGTGAAGTTCAGTTAGATAATACTTCAAGGCTCTGTATCGTTTCTTTCGCTCAATATCTACTTCAAAAACATCTTGTTTGTTTTCGTTAAAAAATTTTTCTATTTTATCCTGTCTTTGAATTTGATCTCTGTTCTTATAACCCTTTTGATAAAAAATATCTTTCTCCTGTTTTTCAGTCAGAATAGGAATCAAAGAAAACCTCAATGTTTTTATGAGGGAGTATTGTTGTGTAAAATGCGAAAAAAGGTTTTCGGACATTTAGGTAATAGGTAAAAAGTAATATTTCAAAAAAATAAATTGTGCTGTTTTCATTGTAAAAACCGCGCTACGCTTTTAGCAAATATATCAAAATCACCAAGGTGGTTATTAATTTTATCTGCCACTTCGTCATAATCTATTTCCATATAGTCATGCACCAGAATGTTGCGAAAACTTGCGACAGAAGCAAATTTTCTTGAAAATTCTAGCTCAAGCACATGTTCTCTACCAAGAATTTCTATAGCCTCTCGTCCGTTTTGAGGCATCTGGAAACGCTGATCAGATATAACAAGCTCGCAAATATCTATACATGCTTCAGAAGCAAGTTGTAAAAATCGCTCCGCTTTAGCTCTTTTATTGATATCTTCCTATAATTCTTTTCCAGTTACTCCTTGGAGTGACTGCAAAATAACAAGATACTCTCTTAACTTTTCTAGTCTTAAATTAGCTTTGTCTATTGCATCTATATTATTCATACTGTAATCCTTTCTCAGCTATTGTGGCAATGCTTATTTCACTATGTCTTCTTATATATGGTAATCTATCAAAGTACTCAGACATTACTCGATGCTCAAAATTAATTCTCTGAGAATCATTGTTAGAAACAACATCTTTCCGTGGCAATATTGCAGAATACTGAAGCTGTATTGGGGCTAAATTTAGATCTATTACATCTATTTCATCGTGTTCTAATATCTTTCCAAGCTCACCTATATATTCAAGCCGCTTAGCAAATCGTTCTTTCTTACCAGTGTTTTTTTTGAAAAAAACACCAAAATCATAATCGCTTTGAAAATAAGACTTGTTCGTCGCTTGAGAACCAAAAAGATACACCATTTCAACTGGCTCATCAGAAAAATACTCCTTAATTTGTGTCATTTTTTTATCAGATATCATAACTACATTATATCACTTCATACGTAACCAAAGACGTGTTATTATACAGACATGGATCAACAACCTATCCAAGAAATTCTAAAACTACAACAAACCATAGCTAATACCAAACTTCCCGAGGATCTTAAAGAGAAAGTTAATCTATTACTACAACGTGCAGACTCAGCATTAAAGTACTCAGGTAAATCAGACACTTTGGACTCCGTAGAGCAATATATTGAGCAAGTTATCCGTATTCCCTGGTTTACTCAAACTCAAGACAGTCTTGATTTAAATCAGGCATCCCAGATATTACACAAAAGCCATTATGGCCTAGACCCGCTAAAACAGCGCATACTTGAATATATAGCCGTAATGAAACTAAAGCAGCAACAGCAAAGTGGTGAGAGTGCTATGCGTGCACCAATTCTCTGTTTTGTCGGACTAGTTGGCACTGGAAAAACTACCATTGCCTACTCAATAGCCGAAGCTATGGGCAGAAAATTGGTACGTATCCCTTTTGGTGGTATGGGGTCTGCATTAGATCTAAGAGGGCAATCGCGCCAACACGCTGAAGCTGAACCAGGACAAGTTATCAAAGCGCTACAAAGAGCGGGAAGTTACAACCCCGTTATATTGCTTGACGAAATTGATCGAGTAGCTGAGGGAGCCCGCACCGACATCATGGGAGTCTTAGTCGAACTATTAGACCCGGAGCAAAATGCCGCTTTTACTGACCACTATATTGATTATCCCGTAAATTTAAGCAATGCCTTATTCATAGCCACCGCTAACAATACCAGAGGAATATCTACGGCGGTTATGGATCGACTTGAGCCAATTCAGATGCCATCATACTCAGACGCTGAAAAAATCACCATCGGTAGAGACTATGTATTGCCACAAGTTATCCAAGCTTCTGGACTTCAGCCTGGACAATTGACCATTGATAACTCTGTCTGGCCTAATATTGTGCGACCACTAGGATACGATGCAGGTATAAGAACACTAAAACGCACAATTGGTGCTGTTTGCAGAAAAGCTGCAAAACTTATCATCGAAGGATCAGTGGTTTCCGTACGCGTTACTCCAGAAAATATCAAACAGTTTGTTCCACAGGTATAGTTGTGCTAAAATAAGGTCATCCACATGAAGATTGCCGTAATTTCGGACATACACGACGCTAAAAAAAAGCTTGTATCAGTTCTCAAATCTATTAAAGAACAAGAGTGTAACATGATATTTGCACTCGGTGATTACACCACCTTAGAGACGTTTAAGCTCATTGCATTAACCGGAATACAGATCTACGCTGTTTTTGGAAACATGGACGAAGAAAATGACAAAATTGAGAGCTGGATCCGCAAATCTACGAAAGATATTAATCTACGCCGTGAGATGAATCGAGTTCAGATAGAAGAAGAAAATTATGCACTCACACATTATCCAGAAATTGCTGAAAAACTATTAAAAAGCGGTATGTATGCACTGGTACTATATGGCCATACCCATATTGCAAAACAAGAACAAGATGAAGAAACATTAATGGCTAATCCTGGAGCTGTTAAAGATGGTACATTTGCCATATACGACACTAAAACAAAAATATTTGAAGTTAAATCTATTTAAATCTACAAAATAAATGAATTCTATTCGCATTATTCCTCTAGGTGGCTCAGACGATGTAACACGCAATATGTATGGTTATGAATACCGCCAATCGGGTACGGTTACCGACATATTACTCGTAGACTGCGGTATTGGTTTTCCAGACGCTTCCATGCAAGGGGTCGACTATATTATTCCAGATATTAGCTACTTAGAAGATAAACTAGATAAAATTCGTGGACTGGTACTTACACACGGACACATGGATCACATTGGAGCCCTTAAATATATTGCACCTCTGCTCAAGAATCCTCCACTATACGGAACAAGACTGACAGCTGCGCTAGCCGAAGCAAACATGCGAGAATTTGGATTACCAAATATTGTCAAAGTTGTAGATAATGACCAAAAATTAAATCTTGGTCCCTTCAAAGTTTCATTCGTACACGTTACTCACTCAATTCCAGACGCAGCGAATCTAGTAATTGAAACTCCAATAGGTAAGTTTTATCATGGTTCGGATTATAAATTTGATTGGTCTCCAATTGATGGACGACCAACTGAAGTAAATAAAATCGTAGCAGCTGCTGGAAATAATGGCTTCTTATGTCTACTATCTGACTGCGTACGCAGTGAAAATTCTGGATATACTCTCTCGGAGAGAATAATAGACAAGCATCTTTATCAAGAACTACAGCAAACGGAAGGGAAACTTATCTTTGCCACTTTTTCTTCCAATATCTCTCGAATACAACAGGCAGTAAATGCAGCAGTTAAAAATAACCGTTTATTCTGTTTTCTTGGTCGTAGTATGCGAAACAATGTTGAAGTGGCAAAACGCCTAAAGTATCTCCAATATCCAAAACATTCCGAAGTTAAAGAAAACATGCTTGGAAATATACCAGATAACAAACTTGTACTTATTGTTACCGGTAGCCAAGGAGAACCAAATTCAGTATTAGCTCGCATTGCTAATGAAGATCACAGACGAGTTACTACCACCTCCAAGGATAGAATTATTATTTCAGCCGATCCTATTCCAGGTAATGAGACATCTGTAAATAGCATAATCAATGCTTTTAGTAGTAGAGAAACCGAAGTCGTGTATACAGATATTCATGATTCTATGCACGTATCTGGTCACGGGTCCCAGGGAGATATAGCTCTAATGCTGGGACTTACAAAGCCCAAATACAGCATTCCTATTGGTGGAGAACATAAACAGATGGCTCAATATAAAAAGATTGCAATCGGCATTGGACTCAACCCTAAGAGCATTTTCATACCTAAAGGTGGCGACACTGTCACATTCGATCAAGAAGGCAAGGCGTATATCGACACACCAATCGACTTGCACGATGTAATAGTTGATGGATATGGTATTGGAGATATAGATAGCAACGTATTAAATGACCGCCAGCAACTTTCTCAGGAAGGATTCGTCAATGTGGTAATATCTTCAAATAACATCACTCTCATTACTCGAGGCTTCATTTTTCACGGAGAAAAGGAATCTAAGGTTCTTTTTGATGAAGCTAGATCTATCGTAGCTAGCTTATTAAATAAGCAAAACGGGGATTATAAAGAATTAAAAAGTAGAATTACAAAACAACTAAAACAGTTTTTCTATGAAAAAACTGGTCGTAACCCACTAATTCTTCCTGTAATCATACAAAACAAGGTATAATTAACGTTATGGTCCACCGTAAACGGAAAAAATATCGTAGACGAAAAAAACTACTTAACTTTAAACCTAAACAAGACACAATATATACTCTTATAGCAATTGGTTTATTTGCTGTAGCAGGTATTATCTTTTTTTCATTGAGAGACAATAGCTCTCCATTAGAAGTTGTACGCACAACTATAGTTGAATATATTGGCTGGGGAATAATATTAGCTCCAGTCATCCTAATATCCATCGGTCTCTTGCTGTTAAAGCTTAAATTTAGCTTGACACGACCTAATGTTACGATGGGGCTCATATTAACAAGTATTTCAATAATAAGCTTAACGAAAGCTGGGCGAATTGGCGCAGATGTATTCGTCAATATTTCCTCATTTATTTCTACAATCGGCGCATTTTTCTTACTTCTTCTGTTCACAATTGCAGGATTAATGATTCTATTTAATACTTCACTTGATAAAGTTATCATCGTGGCAGTAGATGCTCTTGATTACCTTAAAAAATTATTTGGAGCCGGATTTTTCTTTGACATAAAAAACGTATTTGAGGAAAAAACACCAGCTTTTGATAGCGCAGTGCCTAGTCTAAAAATTAAAGGCGGAAATGATGACACTAATTCATCGGAAAAAGAAAGTCAGCCAATTCCCGAAACACTTGAACCATCACAGTCACCTACCATTCCTCGAACTATTCCAATAGATCCACAAAACAGCTCTAACAATGGTTCAATATCCACAGTCTCAGCTATAGTAAATACCCCTGAAGCTATTGCTAAAAAATGGAATTACCCGCCATTAAATTTATTAGAAGATATGAAGACACCAAAAGCAGACTCTGGCAATGTTAAGGAAAATGCAGATATCATAGAACGCACCTTGGAAAGTTTTGGAATAAAAGCAAAAGTAACAGAAGTAAATATTGGTCCGGCAGTTACTCAATACGCTCTTAATATTGCCATGGGAACAAAATTGTCTAAAATTACTTCTCTTTCCAACGACCTAGCGTTAGCACTCTCTGCGCCAACTGGACAGATAAGAATCGAAGCTCCAATTCCAGGAAGAAACTTAGTCGGAATTGAAGTACCCAATCTTACACTACAGTTTGTAACTCTTAAAAAGATGCTTTCAGACAAAGTCATGCATAATTCAAAATCTAAATTAACTGTTGCATTGGGTCTGAATGTAGCAGGTGAGGCAATGACGGTTGATATAGCAAAGATGCCACACGTTCTTATTGCGGGAACAACTGGAGCAGGAAAATCAGTACTGCTAAACGCATGGATAACATCTATTCTTTACCGTACAACCCCTGCAGAAGTACGCTTAATTTTAATAGATCCTAAGCGAGTTGAACTAACATCATATAATGGAATGCCACATCTATTAACCGAGCCTATTGTTGAACCGAAGGAAATCATTACTTCTTTAAGGTGGTCAGTAGGAGAAATGGAACGACGCTACAAAATATTCGCTCAAGTTGGAGCACGAAATATTGAGTCATATAACGAACATGCTGGTTATCAAGCCATGCCATACATTGTAATTATTATTGATGAACTTGCTGATCTCATGTCATTTGCTGCTTCTGAAGTAGAGGACTCCATAACACGAATTGCCCAGATGGCACGTGCGACAGGTATTCACTTAATCATTGCAACCCAAAGACCATCGGTAGATGTTATTACAGGATTAATGAAAGCAAATATTCCATGCAGAATTTCGTTCAGCGTTTCAAGCTCTATAGATTCTCGAGTTATTTTAGATTCAGTTGGCGCTGAAAAATTACTAGGCAAAGGAGACATGCTGTACATTCCTCCAGATCAGGCAAAACCAACACGCATTCAAGGTGTGTTTGTCTCCGATCAAGAGGTTAAGCATTTAACAACGTTCCTGCGCAGTGTAGAAACTCCGATTGAATATACCAACGAAGTGGTTGAAAATGCAGACAAAGTAAGAAGCGATGGCGTTGTTATGAAAGCCGCTGGCAGCAATAATGACCCTCTATTTAATGACGCTTTTCAACTAGTCTGCTCTGCAGATAAGGCATCAGCCTCTTTGCTTCAACGCAAGCTCTCCATAGGCTATGCTAGAGCTGCAAGGATTTTAGACCAACTACACGATGCAGGCATAGTTGGAGCTGCTGAAGGATCCAAGCCAAGAGAGGTATTAGTCCGCAACCCTGATCTAGTCAACGACCAGAATATATAGAGTCCAACTCTATAATTTATTTCTTAACTACTCCAGAAAAAAGCCTAATAGCTGGTCGTTCTTCTTTCTTATATATAATTGGTATTCCTAAAAGTTGACCACATTTGCACTTTAGTGGCTTTTTTGGTAGCTCTTTAAATATTCTGTCAAAATATAATCTTTTTAATATCCCCGCTCCATCCTTTTGATAATCAAATAAGTACTCCCCACACTCAACACAATGCAACTTAATAATCCTCGACCACCCACCTCTAGCTTTCTTATATCTATCACTCTTGATCTTATATAATTCTTTACCAAAAACAACCACCTTATATTACTTATAACATATCTTGTCCTCACATTTTAACCACAAATAAGTATTGCTAGAATTCTAAATTTAAAACAATAACAACTAAACAAGAACCACAATAAGTATATTGATGTAACACCAATAGTATTGGTACAATATCTTTCATCATGGGATTTGAGAAATTTATAAACACCAACAAAAGAACAGAGAGTAGAATAACAATTACAAAATTTAATTTATTTGGCTTTCCAACAAAGTTTTACGAAGAAAATATCATGGATAAGTACAACCATGTTGTACTCTATTGGAATAAAGTAGAAAGGGAAATAGGTTTACATTTCATAAGCGACGAAAATGAAAAATATAAGTTTAAAATTATCCACAACAAAAATGGGTACGGAGGTCAAATTATTGCTACAAGTTTTTTTAAAGTTAATGGAATTGATCCCTCGGTACACAGGAAAAGATATGATTGGGAAAAGAAATACGTGGATGGAATTGGAGAATTATACATAATTAAGTTATCTCCGAACAACAACTTTTCTGCCAAGGAAAACTAACTATAACTGGTTATTCTAAGACAGAATATATGTAAAGAGATTCTGTTAAGATGGCTAGCAATCTATTTGAAAAAGACATAGAAAGAGAACTAAATAAAGTTCATAATTTGATACCTCTACCAGCTAAGTATAAATCTATAGGTATATTAATAGGATTTATATTGTTCACCATTTTGAAATTTTTTAACCCACAAGAAATAAGTAATAATAAAAAGGAAATAAACCAATCCAGTGTTCTAGGAGATAATAATTTCATTACATACAATCAAAATGTAACTCCTATGCCCTCGCCAAACATAACAGAAAACAATTGCTATGTTGATAGCTGGATTCCCTTTGATGCACATAATTGGATAGGGCTAAATTACCTCTTCAATGAAATAAACGGAATTTATTCTCCCAAAAAAGTAGGTGGGGATACAATAATAATTGATTCGGTAGCTTCATATAATAAACCTTGCAAAGGTCCCGTTGATTTTAAGATAAAATTTATTCCACGCTCAAACAAACTGATTAATCTTAACTTATATTACGGAACATGGTTTAGATGGGAAATTGGAGGAAATGATCTTCGATCTGTTAGATTATATAAAAATGAAGATGGCTGTTCCACAGCTTTCAAAGGTATAGATTCAGTAGAAATACCAAATACATATCTTACAAATATGGATAGGTTTACAACTGGTGAACCAATAACCGCAACTATGTTCGTATATCTTACAAAAAAAGGTACTTTAAAAACTGAGCTACTATTTGCATATAAATCTGCCATTACTAGAGAAAATATATCAGTTACAGGTAGATTTTTTCATGAATTTGACGTATCAGATTCATGCAGTAAGAATAATGAACTCCTAGATATCACAAAAGATTCACAATTAATTGGAGTGGGATTAATGCCTAGTAAAGGTCAATTTTCACATCTTGGAGAGTTACCAAAGGTAGAATTTATTGAATTTACCGTAGCTAAACCATAAATAATCTGTACATTCCAGGAATGTACTAAGTTGACATATTAGGTTATGAAAGGCTGGACCTTTCATATTTCGCTTACCCCATCTCACTTGTCTCTTCATAAGAAAACTTAGAAGAAATAGCCTGAATATAGTTTTGTAAAATATCTTGCATTGCAATCATTTTAACACTAGCTAGAAGAATTACACTCACGCTCAACTTAAGGCTAGACCTTCCATTTCATGTAGGGTCTAGCCTTGTTTCGCTCTTTTTTACTCTTCCAGTTGAGATATTTGATCAAATGAATATATAAATCCGGGCCCTGTATTTTTCAACTATTAATAGTATCTATATAAAATATTTGCTGTCTGATATTCGCAAAGAGTCAATAATCTATCTGTTTCTACCATTTGGACCGTATTTTAACACCAATAACACGAACCATTAATCTAGCCTTGTTTCGCTACAACTTAATAAGGTTACTCTTCCAATTGAGATTTTTCTTCTGATCCACCTAGAGCCTTGGTGGTTTGGATTCGCTGACCAAGCTTCGAGAAGCTCCCTGTGACCATATTAAGCATATTAGTAGCATTTGTAAGATGTTTCTGTAGAGTTCCCATGCCGACCGATACATCCTCATATTCTTTTTCAATTGAGCGCAAGGAAGCCAAAATTTGCTGAGCCCTTTTCTCTATTTTTTCTCCTTCAAAACTCATCAAAATCGCTTGCATATATGCATAAAAAGTAGTAGAAGAAACAGGTAACACGCGCTTCGTGCCAGCATACTCAAACAAATCTGGCGAATTTACTACTTCATAGTATACAGATTCAGAGGGAATATACATCAAGGCATAATCAATTGTTCCTTCTTCGGTTAATATATACTTCTTTGAAATATCCCGAATATGTTTGCGAACATCATTGGTAAATATTTTCTTATAGTTATTCGTCTCTTCCTCCGTTTTTGCTGTTGCTAATTTGCGAAAATTTTCAAGAGGAAATTTGGAATCAATTGGAATTAATCCATTACCAGTTTGAATTGCCGCATCTACAATAGCCCCTGATTTGAAAGCATATTGTAAATGAAATTTTTGCTTAGGCAGTAGTTCTGTTAATAACTCACTCAAAACCTGCTCACCTATGTTCCCACGCAACTTTGGAGACCGCAAAAAATCCTGCAACTCCTTCATTCCACGCCCAATTTCAGACATTTCACCAATATTATGCTGAACCTTACCAATAACTTCAGCCGCTTTATCCAGTCGCTCGTTTAAAGAACGGGTATTCGTCTCCATTGACTGACTAAAGTTCTTCCCCTGCTCATCCATTCTAACATTTGTAGATTTAAGCCATGATAATAGCTCATCAGATGGCTTTTGTTGTTTACTTAGATCCCCAAGCCACTTTCTAACCAAGAAAGCAAAAATAACAAAACCAATAATTATTATCCCTATAAGAATTAAACTTTGATCCATTGCAATAAGCATTATACAATGTATATATGACGCGAAGACAACAAATTACCCAAAAAAAAATTAATCCACTCTATTTTGGTTTGGTTTTATCAGGTACCGGTTTTTTATACATTTTGTTTAGAGTCACGCCATCTTCTCAACTTGTTATATCAATTGAACTTATACTCCTTTTTTTGGTTCTATATTTCATCCTCTCAATCATAAATCACAATAAACAAATTAGCTTGGTTTTAAGCTTAATTGTCTCCATTTTTCTAACCATAAAATTCCTGCTCAACCACTAAAATCTTCATGGTAAAATAGCACTCTTAACGTCGTAACAAACCTATGTTTACATCTATAATAACCGACTGTAGTGATGATAATGCCTTAAACCGGCAGGTAACTCGGTATTCAAGTTTATTAGATACTCCCGTATCTGTCGTACGATTAAAGTTCTTTGGTTCAGAGGGAAATGGAGAATTAGAGGGAGCCGGTAATTTAATAGACACTATCGATGCCACAGGAGGCGCTCCTGGAGTTGTAATAGTCAATACTGCACACCGGGACGGTAAAGGTAAAAAATGGCCCAATGGAACCCCGTTTGGATATTTCTTTTACAAAAAAACACTGATCATAGCAACTATAGACGGGTACTGTCTGTCACTAGCTAAAAAATTTAATCTTACAAAAAGCATTAAACTTACAGATGTACCAACTGTAATAGATGCGATGATTAAAAAAGATCTCCACCAAGAAGAATTTAGAAAACTTGTTGTAGACAGTCAATTTCGAAGTTATGAATATGTTCCCCGCTTAGCCAAGTGGATTACTGATGGTATAGAAATACCTTCAAAAGAGTATTCCATCTCTAAAGTACCAGATGCACCCAGATGCATTTGGTGGGTCGACAATTTTGGAAACACAGTAACGACCATTCTACCACAAGAAATTGGCCACAAACCAGGTAAGAAAATTAAAACTAAATACGGTGTGTTTACCTGTTATGACAGAATGAAAGACGTACCCAATGGAGAAACGGGCTTGATCATCGGAAGCTCGGGACTTGGGCTAGATAGATTTATAAGCCTCATAATTCAAGGACAAAGCGCAGACAAAAAATATAATATAAAATCTGGCTCCCCTCTTTTTTAGTATACTTAAAGTATATGGCAAATAATTATCATCAAATTTTCCGAAAAGAAAGTTTAGCTCAATTAAAAACCCAGGTGCAATTTAATCTGCTCGGAAAAAGAAACTTCGCAACTCTTCGCGTATAGAAATTAAAATATCTTACAAAACCTAAATAAGAACTATTGAATAGAATATACTCAAAACGAGATACTGAATTCGCCACACTAACCCATCAACACCCGGTGTTAACACCGGGTGTTGATTAAAATTATGATATACTATATTATATGCCTTACCGAAAAGAACCTCTTATAATCGGCCAATACTACCATATATTTAACCGAGGAATAGATGGAATGACTATCTTCAAAGAAACTAGTAATTATAGTAGGTTTATGGAACTTCTTAGCTATTATAATCATGTAAATCCTAATAAAACTTTTTCGGTTTACAGTAAATCTATACCCTCAATACAACAAAAGATTCTCTCAAGTTTAAATAGTAAAAAACAACTTGTAGAAATTCTATGTTTTTGTCTTATGCCAAATCACTACCATTTGATTCTACATCAATCACAAGATAACGGAATCTCAACTTTTTTAAGAATTATACAAAATGCATATGCTAAGTACTTCAACACTAAGTACAAACGGAGCGGTCCATTAATGCAATCAGCATTTCAGGTTAGATTAATAGACAGCGACGAAAAATTGTATCATGTTTCTAGATACGTTCATCTTAATCCTTCAACCGCCAATTTAGTTCAAACTGACCAGCTTCAAGATTACTCAATGTCTTCGTATCCATCATACATCGGAAAAACCAGTCTTTCTTTTATATCAACAAGTCTCATACTGAACAACTTCCATACAAGAAATAATTACAAAAAATTCGTCATAGACCAAGCGGATTATCAAAAAGAGTTAAAACATATAAAAGATCAAATAATTGACTAGTTAGATCCATCAACACCCGGTGTTAACACCGGGTGTTGATTAGAATTTATCCTTAAATTCTTCCCACTCCTTCTCAAATTCTTTTACATCTAATCCTTCATCCATTATTTTTTTGCCTGCATTCTTGGTATACATGTTTATTAAAAAGAACTAAATCAATAATCTTAGATACAGCTTTATCTTGTCCATGAAGATTTAAACCATACTCATTATTTTTTTAGACCATGTAGAAAATATCCGCCTCGTTATGCTGAATTACCACTTCAATTTCTACCAGATCATGACAAATTATCATCTGCAACAAGTGAGCTATATTAATTTTTTGCTTAATATATGGGACAAGAAGAATTCCCATCAAAGACATGCGCCATGAATGTTCAGCAACAGACTCTTGTCTACCATCAGATAGCCAACTATGTCTAAGCTCTCTCTTTAACCCTTCAGCTTTATGGAGAAAATTCAAAATCTGGATAAAGTCTGCATCCATGACCACATTCTAACACTTATTAGTTAAGCATTACTGCGCGCTCGGGGGATGTGGGGATAAGACGACCAATAATAACATTCTCTTTAAGACCACGTAATTGATCTATATCACCTTTAGTTGCTGAGTTAGTTAGCACCTGGGTTGTACGCTGAAAAGATGCAGCTGACAGCCATGACTCTGTATGTAATGCTACTTTAGTAATACCTAATATCGTAACGCTACCAGTTGCAGCTTCGCCACCCTCAGCTAATATTTGTGCATTAGTTTTTTCAAAAGTATCTCTATTAATAACTTCACCAACTGTTAGAGTAGTATCGCCCGCAGTATCTATATGAACCTTTTCGCTCATCTTGCGAATAATAACTTCCAAATGCTTATCATTAATAGGAATACCCTGCGACTCATACACTCTCTGAATCTCATCTAGTAGATAGAGTTGCGAACCTCTTAAGCCCCTAACCTTAAGCACATCTTGCAGATTTAAGAACCCTGAAGATAGCTGCTCACCTGCTTCTATTAACTGCCCATCTTTAACACTAAGTTGTAATATATGAGGAATATGGTATTCACGTGTTTCGTCATCACTTGAACCAACTCCCTGAATTGTCACTACCCAACCTTGCCCCTCTTCCACACTAACTTTTCCAGATATTTCAGCAATAGGCGACTGTACTTTTGGTGTACGAGCTTCAAATAGTTCTTCTATTCGTGGTAAACCCTGTGTAACATCTAATCCAACAATTCCTCCAGCATGTTTAACTCGCATTGTTAACTGAGTACCTGGCTCTCCAATAGATTGCGCAGCAACTACGCCTACTGGTGTGCCCAGCTCAACCTGCTCTAAAGTAGCAAAGTCTCGTCCATAACACTTTGCACACATACCATACTCAGTGTTGCAAGTAATTGGCGAACGAACAACTACTTCAGTTATACCGCTCTCTGCAATCTTCGCAGCGTCTTCTTCTAAGATATAGGCACCTGCTTTATATAACACCTTTTTAGCATTAGGAACCAAAACATCCGCTGCTAAGAAGCGGCCTGCTATCCTCTCGGCAAAAGTTGCTTGGCGGTGATCATATGCAACAATTTCAAAACCTTGTCCCGCACCACAATCATCCTCCCGGATAATTGCATCATGAGCTACATCAACCAATCTTCTAGTTAAGTATCCTGCATCAGCAGTTTTCAAAGCTGAGTCAGTTAATCCTTTACGTGAACCTCTAGTAGAAGTAACATATTCAAAAATAGAAAGTCCTTCTCTAAAATTACTCTTAGTAGGGAGTTCCACAATTTTACCCAAAGGATCAACAACTAGTCCTCGCATTGCCGCTAATTGCTTTAACTGATCTCGACTTGCACGAGCTCCACCTGATTGAATAATATGCCGAATTGGATTCGTAGAAGACATATTGTCCCAGGTAAGATCAGCCAATTTTTCTGTAGTTTCAATCCAGATATCATTAGACAAGCTACGACGCTCAGTATCTGTAATTAGTCCCTGATTATAATTTTCTTCTGCCTCAGAAGTGCGTACTTCAGCTTCTTTGATCATCTTGTCTTTGTCCGCAACCATCTCATTATCAAAAACAGAGACAGATAATCCTCCTGAGCGAATGGATCCCCAGAAACCCAAATTCTTAAACGCATCAATCATTCCAGCAACTTTCTCATTACTATAGTCACCCATCGCGTTTTTAACAAATGCTTTCAGCTGTTTTTGATCAACAGTTTCATTAAAGAATTCCATCTCTTCTGGTAAAACTTCATTAAACCTTATCCTACCAACTGTTGTTCGTACTATATTTCCAGCACTCAATCGCACACGAATTGGCTCACGTATAGAAATTAGACCACTATCTGATGCTAGAATTGCATCATAACCACTGCTGAAGACTTTTAGATCTTCATCTTTTTTATCAACAAGTTCTGGATCTAATGAAGTTAAGTAGTAACACCCAACTGCCATTTCTTTATTTGGTACAGATACTGGACTTCCATCAGCTGGCTTTAATAAGTTCTGCACTGGCGTCATGGATTCTGCCGACTCTTTAATCGCTGCCTTGGATAAAGGAATATGTACCGCCATTTGATCTCCGTCAAAGTCTGCATTGTAACCAGAACATACACAAGGGTGAATACGAATAGCTTGACCTTCAATCAGTAAAGGATAAAATGCTTGAATACCCAGCTTATGCAAAGTAGGTGCACGATTTAAGAGCACGGGGTGATCTTTAATAACTTCTTCTAAAATATCAAAAACCTCCGCATGTCTTTCATCCAAAAATGTACGTGCTCTCTTTACATTTGGACAAAGTTCGCGCACAACTAATTCATGCAAAATAAATGGCTTAAACATCTCAAGCGCCATTTCTTTTGGAAGACCGCACTGATTAAGTTTGAGTTCTGGGCCCACTACGATAACAGATCTACCTGAGTAGTCAACACGCTTACCTAGAAGATTTTGACGGAAACGTCCTTGCTTACCCTTGAGCATATCTGAAAGTGACTTAAGCTCTTTACCATATCTACGTCGACGTTGAGTCTTATCTATCAATGCATCGACTGATTCTTGAAGCATACGTTTTTCATTACGCAATATAATCTCCGGAGCACCCAAGTCAATCAGATGTTTCAGTCGATTATTTCTGTTGATAACTCTACGATATAGATCGTTAAGATCAGATGTAGCAAATCTTCCTCCAGATAACTGGACCATTGGTCTAAGATCAGGAGGAATAACTGGAAGCACTCGCCAAATCATCCAAGATGGATCAATTCCAGCATTCTTAAACTCTTCAATCGTTCTCAATCTCTTAATAAGTTTTACTAATTGCTGCCCCTTAACTTTGTCTATTTTTTTGCGTAGATTAGTCATCGTCTTATTAAGATCCAATCTTTTCATCACATCTAACAATCCGTCTGCTCCAATTCCTACTTTAAGGAAATCAAGATTAGTGTATTCGCTTAAACTAAAGTACTCATCTTCTGTCAAAACAGAATGTGGTCTAAGATCTTTAATCAAGCGCATTAAACGCGTCATTAATTCTTCGGCTTGGCCCTTTTCAACATTTTCACGCTCACTCACATTAGCTACTCGCTGCTTACCTTTAAGCTTAAGCTCGCTCATAGCCAGTTCCGTTGATTCTTTTGAAGAACTTTTACTGCCCTTTGCCTCGGTTTCTCTGTCTTTAAATAAGGATTCTAATTTTTCCTTTTCTTGAGCATATAATTGAGTAATTGCCTCAATTTTTTCTTTTAGTCCTTTTTCAAGGTCGGCAAGTGCATTCTTACGCTTGTCCTCTTCAACGTCAATTATTATGTACGACGAGAAGTAAATTACCGATTCAAGGTCCTTGGCTGACATATCTAAAAGTAAAGATAATTTTGAAGGGGCCCCACGGAAAAACCAAACATGCGCAACAGGAGTTGCCAGTGTAATATGACCCATTCTCTCTCTTCTTACTCTAGAATGTGTTACTTCAACTCCACATTTATCACAGATAATTCCACGATAACGAACTCTCTTATATTTACCACAGTAACATTCCCAGTCCTTGGTTGGTCCATAAATTCGCTCATCAAACAAGCCATCTTTTTCGGGTTTTAAAGTCCGATAATTAATAGTTTCTGGTTTAGTTACTTCCCCATATGACCAGGACAAAATTTCTTCTGGTGAGGCAAGCTTTATCTGTAGACCACCAAAATCTGTTATATTTTTAATTTGTTGTTTAAACAAAACCATAATTATTCCTCCTCTACAATTTCTTCGCTCTCTTCTTTTAGCTCCTTATTATCGCTTAAATCATCTACAATGTCATCAGAAATTTTTGCTTTGAGTTTTTCAACATCCTCAACTTTTTCTTCTGGAACACTAAAGTCTTGTTGTTCCTCTTTCACATCAGTTGCATCCACACTCAATCCCAATGCCTGAAGTTCTTTAATTAAAACCTTAAATGATTCTGGAATTTCCGCCTCAGGAATTGTGGTACCTTTTACTATTGCTTCAAATGCTTGAGCTCTTCCAACTACATCATCAGATTTAATTGTCAACATCTCCTGTAATGTATGAGCTGCCTTATGTGCTTCCAGAGCCCAAACTTCCATTTCTCCAAGTCTTTGGCCTCCCATTTGCGCTTTTCCTCCAAGAGGTTGTTGTGTTACTAATGAATAAGGTCCAGTCGAACGAGCATGGATCTTATCTTCAACCATATGTATCAATTTCATAACATACCCAACACCTACGGTAATTGGTTGTTCATATAAATCTCCTGTCTTGCCATTCCTCAGCATTGCTTTACCTGTTAAAGGTAGCCCAGCGTTTCTCAATTCATCTGTCATGCGACTTTCTTCAACTTTTTCAAATACAGGTAAACCTACTTTAAATCCCTGACTACCCGCTGCCCAGCCTAAATGAACTTCCATCAGTTGTCCCAAATTCATACGCGACAACACAGATAGTGGTGAAATTATAATATCCACTGCAGTACCATCTTCTAAATAGGGCATATTTTCTCGTGGAACTACCTTAGAAATAACTCCCTTGTTTCCATGACGACCAGCTAGTTTATCTCCCACGGTAACTTTACGTATCTGGGCTACTTGAACAATGATCTTCTTCATAACTCCTGGCTCTAGCTCATCTCCCCCATCCCGATCTAAAACCTTCACATCAATTATTACGCCACGCTCACCATGTGGCATACGCAAACTTGTATCACGGACATCTCGAGCTTTTTCACCAAAAATTGCTCTAAGAAGCCTCTCTTCTGCTGTTAACTCTGTTTCACCTTTGGGAGCAATTTTACCTACAAGTATACTACTAGGACCAACTTCCGCTCCAACAATTATAATTCCATCTTCATCTAAATTAGCTAAAGCCTCTTCCCCAACATTGGGAATATCTCGCGTCGTCTCTTCAGGACCCAGCTTGGTCTCTACTACCTGCGCTTCGTACTCTTCGATGTTTACTGAAGTTAATAGATCTTCTCTTACCAACCGATCCGAGACAACAACAGCATCCTCATATTCCAATCCTTCGTAACTCATGTAGGCCACAATCAAATTCTGACCCAAAGCCAACTCTCCCTCTTCACAAGCAGGACCATCAACAATTACTTGACCCTTATCAACTTCTTCTCCCATAATAACTGCAGGTTTTTGTGTAAAGGTTGTGCTCTGAGCTGTTTTTGTAAATTTAGCAATATCATATTCTTTCTTTCCGCTCTTGTATTTCATAATGAGTTTAGTAGCATCAACATATTCTACTGTTCCTGACTCGGGAGCTCTAATAACACGCCCCATAGCCAATGGTACCTCTGCTTCCATTCCTGTCCCCACTACAGGAGAAGAGGCTCTTAACAAGGGAACCGCTTGTGACTGCATGTTTGTACCCATCAAAGCACGAATTGCTTCGTCATGCGCAATGAACGGAATTAGCGAAGCGGCTACACCTACAACTTGGCGTGGGACAAGATCAATATACTCAATATTTGTTACATCTGTTTCAATAAATTCACCTTCAAAACGAGCTGGCACACGTTTCTGCGTAATGTAATTATTTTCATCTATCTCAACGCTAGCATGAGTAAGATGATGATGTTCCTCATCATCTGCTCTTAAATATACGACTTCTTCTGTTATCTTCATTTTGTTTCCTTGTTTTTCAACTTTACGATACGGACTTAGCAAAAAGCCATATTCATCAATCTTGGCAAATAAAGAAGCATATGTAACCAATCCAATATTTGGTCCTTCTGGTGAACGTACAGGACAAATTCGTCCATATTGAGAAGAATGAATATCTCGAATCGAAAATGATGCGCGTTCTCTAGTAATTCCACCTGGGCCCATAACAGTTAATCGTCGTAAATTATCTAGCTCAGATAAAGGATTAGTTTGGTCAACTATAGAAGATAGCTGATTTGTACGAAAAAAATCATTAACAACAGCCATTAGTGGCCTAGCATTGACTAAATCTGTAGGAGTAATTTCTCCCTTAGAACCAGCTAAACTCATGCGTTCTTTTACAATTCTCTCCATCCGGAATAAGCCAACTCTAAAAGCCACGTGCGATACCAACTCACCCACTCGGCGTACCCTACGATTAGCCAAGTGGTCAATATCGTCAACTTCACCAATTCCATTCTGCAGTTGAACTAAATACCGCAATGTTGCTGTTACGTCTTCAGGTTGAAGCGTATGGAATTCATTTGTTTCTGGTATGTCCAATTCTAGTTTTTTGTTAATCTTAAACCTTCCAACTTTATTTAAAGTATAACGACGAGGATCAAAAAAAGTATTATGAAAATAGTCCTGTGCAGTATCAAACACCGCAGGTTCACCTGGTCGCATACGCTTGTAAACATCTAAAATACCTTCTTCATATGTTTTAGCTGTATCTTTATTAATAGTCGATTTAATATATTGATGATCGGGATCGTTATCTATATCACCAAAAAGTCCATTCAATTGTGCATCGCTTACTGTCTCTCCCATTGCACGTAGTAGTGTAGTAGCAGGAAACTTACGACGACGATCAATGCGTGCTGTAATAACATCGTTACGTCCCACAGCAAACTCTAACCAAGAACCATGAACAGGTCTAATTTCTGCCTGATACAACATTCTACCCGTAACAGAGTCTTGCTCTCCAGTAAAGTATACTCCAGGCGCACGAATAAGCTGACTAATAATACAGCGTTCTACTCCATTAACAATAAAGGTTCCCCTCTCTGTCATCACTGGAATATCACCTATAAATACATCTTCCGTAGACTCTATTTCTGTTTTTAGGTTTTTTAAGGTAACTGTAAGATATAGAGGTTGGGTAAAACTAAGACCTTTAGATTGTGCTTGAGGATCTGTAAGGCTAGGCTCCTCAAAGTGATAACCACTGTACGAAAGTCTCCAATTTTTACCAGTATAATCCTCAATTGGAAAAACTTCCTTGAGTAAACTAGGAATTTCTTCTTCCAATAACGAAGAATACGATTCTTTTAGAATAGCAATAAGATCTAATTTTGGCAGATTTTCTGGAAAGACTTTTCCCCAGTTTTGTCGTATTGTTTTTTTCTTTGACATCCGAAGCGTATTCTCATTAAAAAATACAAAAATAAGCGTAGGACACGCTCTTTTGTACTCTGGCGACACTGCCAGGCTTAATGATGAATGCTCATTCTATCACAGTCAACCAAAGCCGTCAACAGTTAATTAGGGATTAGTTCTTGTCTGTGGAGAAGATTTTGGGTTTTAACCAATCATTCGCAATAGTTGCAGGTTCTGTTTGTTTAACTGGAGCTGGTGAGAGAGTCTCTACTAACACAGCTTCTTCTACTTCTTTCCGTACAGGATCTGCGATCCGTACTGGACCTGCGGTCCCTACAGGATCTGCGACCTGCTTAGCTGGTTGTATTTGCATACGTACAGCACCGCTACGCATAGTTAAAGCAGCTGCTTCAAATGTTAATGCAGATACTTTATCTGACGCAAAGTCATCAGTTGCATGCTGTAATCCACGATAAAGATTAGTAGCAATGTCTTTATCCATGACAACGTTTAAGTTCTTTAGCACTAGCGCAATAATTTCTGAAACAGTTGGTAGCTTGGGATTAACAATGTTAACTTTTCCATATGAACTTACTTCTTGACCATTGCCAATATTTATTATATTAGCACTACTAAATAGCGCTGACTGGCTTACATATAACTCACCAATATCTTCAAGTTTACTCACTCCAACTGTGAATACTACGTCTACATTATTTCCACCGCTATTAAAGCGTACGTCTTCTTTTGAGAATTTAAGTTGTTTATCTGTTGGTTCAATAACAATATTCAGACGCCCAAGTTCCTCTGTGTAACTTACTTTCTCAATACTTCCTTCATCATATGGAAAAGAAATAACTAGATTTGCTCCATCCAAGGAAGTTTTAATTTTTTCTATACCAACAAGATTATCTCCCTGCTTGGGTTTAGAACTTGCTAGTACTGACACAGATTTACCTAATTTAAGCAGACCCAAATACAGACCAAGCGCTGCAGCAAGTTGATCAAAAGTTGCATTTTCTGGAACAACTATTGCAATGCTCTGTGCTTTATCTAATACTAATTTAAGCTGATTAAGTTCTTGTTGTAAACTCATAGTACTCACTATTGAATATTATAGGCTATAATAACATCTCCTTTAATAAAATCAAGTTCTGAGGATACCCCAATTCCATATTCACCTCCCTGTTTTGCTTCATTGACCTCAACTTTTTGCTGCTTAATAGAGACTATTTTACCCCTAGATATTTTTCCTTCATGCTCAACTTTAACCATATCCTTAAGTCTAAGGATACCTTGTTCCACTCTCACTCCAGCCACATTTACATCTCCAATGCTAAATTTAGCCAAAACCTTGGCCACGCCTGTGGCTACTTCTTCCGGTACGCTTGTTAACTCTTTAATTACATCTTCTACTTCCTCAATAAGTTGGTAAATAATTTTATAAGTTCTTAAAATAATTTTTTGGTCTGCTGCTAATTGTGTTACAGCAGAATCTGCATCAACTTCAAACCCTATAACAGCAGCTTTTGAAACGATTGCAAACTCTATATCATCACGATTAACATCTCCCACCCCTGAACGAATTACTTCAATTCCAACTGGTAACCCTTCCAACACAGATTCTAATGATCCATTTGAAGAAGATTTAACTATTAACTTCAATATTCCTTTCTTTTTATGAGTATCAGAAGTTGAATTAGTTTCCAACAATACTTTCGTAGAGGCATGTTCACCAACTCTTGTTACAACCGAACCGACTGGAACCAGTTTAGTAAAACCTAGTATTTCTACTGGTGAAGATGGTAAAACCTGATCTACTCTTTTTCCAAACTCATCAAGCAATGCTTTAACTTTACCTTGAACATTTCCTGCCTTAATAATTTCTCTATTTCTTAAGGTACCATTTTTAACAATAATAGTTGTTAATATTCCAGATCTTTTATCTAATTTAGATTCAACAACAACTCCCTCCAAATCACCTTGCGGGTTTGACATTAACCCTTGCATATCTGCTACTAAACCAATCATCTCCAATAACTCATCAATGCCTTTACCGGTCTTGGCTGAAATATTAACCGCAACAGTATCTCCACCATAACCTTCACAAGCAACACCTACACGTAATAAATCTTTTTTTACTTTTTCTGGATCAGCTGCTGGCAAATCAGTTTTATTGATAGCAACTATCATGGGAGTTCCCGCTTCCTTAATATATTTAACTGATTCTTCCGTCTGGGGTTTAACAGAATCATCAGCCGCTACTACCAAAATAGCTATATCAGCAACAACCGCTCCACGACTCCTCATCTTAGAAAAAGCTTCATGACCAGGAGTGTCTATAAAAGTAATTTTTGTGGGTGACACGTCTATCTGATACGCACCAATTCCTTGGGTAATTCCACCAGCCTCACGTTCTACAACTCTTGTTTTACGGATATAGTCAAGAAGAGAAGTTTTTCCGTGATCAACATGACCTAATACTGCTACAATTGGCGGTCTCTTACTAGAACTAGTTGCTGGTTTTTTTTCTTTTTTACTTGCCATTTTTTTATTGGAAAATTAGTTAACAACATGTTACTTATTTTTCCTCACTTACTTCATCATTTTTTAACTGTTTCTTCTCTTTCTCGTCTCCGCCAGAAGCATCGCGAATATCTATCTTATACCCTACAAGCTGTGCAGCAAGACGAACATTTTGACCATTTCTACCAATTGCCAGTGATAATTGATCTTCAGGTGCTAATACTAGAGCGTGTTTCTCTTCCTCATTTATCTTAACCGTTAATTCATCAGCTGGAGCTAACGATTGGCGAATAAATTGTTCAATATTATCGCTCCAGGCAATAACATCTATTTTCTCTTCTCCTCCAAGCTCATTTATTACAGCTTGTACCCGAACACCTTTCTGACCAACACAAGAACCCACCGGATCTACTCCTTGCTGATCTGAAAATACAGCTATCTTTGTACGAGAACCAGCTTCACGAGCAGTAGCTTTAATTTGAACAGCACCTTGAGCAACCTCAGGAACCTCATTACGAAACAAACCTTCAACTAAGCTCTTATCCCCGCGAGATACAATAATTTCATTACCACGGCGCCCCTCACGAATTTCTTTGACATATACAGCAATACGTTTATTCTTCGAATAGTCTTCAGAGGGAATTTGTTCTCGAGGAGGCATTATTCCTTGTGCTCGACCAATATCTATTAATACATTTGGTCCATCAATCCGAAGTACCATG
This sequence comes from Candidatus Roizmanbacteria bacterium CG_4_9_14_0_2_um_filter_38_17, assembly GCA_002788855.1. Classification (NCBI taxonomy): domain Bacteria; phylum Candidatus Roizmaniibacteriota; species Candidatus Roizmanbacteria bacterium CG_4_9_14_0_2_um_filter_38_17. Next base: position 25,004 of record PFSB01000008.1, read on the forward strand.
CCATTTATTACTGTTCCTACTTTATCTTGGTAGTCAGTCATAATTGAAGATTTTTCTGCTTCACGCACTCTCTGCAATATTACTTGCTTAGCTGTTTGAGCTGCAATTCGCCCAAAGCCAGCAGGGGTAATATCTTTACCATCTTGAACTAGTTTTGCCCCACCAGTAACTGGATCGAGCTTGATCTTAATAGTTTCTTCAAACTCCTCACTATTCTCTGCATTTTCGTCATCTTTAAGATCTGGTTCATCAGTTCCATAGTCCTTATGATAAGCAGCCAGTATTGCCTGCTCGATAGATTCAAGAACAACCTTTGGATCAATGCCTCTTTCGGAGGCAACCTGATTCAATGCTAACGCAAACTCTGATCGTACTATTGCCATATGTAAATAATAAATAAGACGGGCAACAAACCCACCTACGCTTCATTTTAACAAAACTAGCCCATTTGAGCAAGCTCAAGCTATATATGACCAGGGTATACTCAAATATTAACCTAATTGTATACGGAAGTAATAATCTTTATTTTGCTACAAGCTTTTTAACTTTTTTTGCTACACTAAAACAAAACTCTAAGTCATTCTTACTATACTCCCTTTCCATTTCAGCAAGACCACCAAGATGAAGCCTGTTTCTTAACTCTCTCACATTATCTATCTCTATCTTAAGTTTAGCTGACTTAACTATTTTATACTTAAAACATAAATCTGTAACACGCACAAAATCAAGTTTACTTAAATTTCGCTCTTCCTTCTTACGAAATCCTGATATCACTTCCTCAGAATCACTTATTGGATAAATTACTCTAATATTTAAGTATTTCCACTCATCAATTAATACCACACTTTTCCCATTGCAAACATTTCTAAACTTCCACAGTAAAAGAGCTTCAATAATTGAAGCAGTATGAATAATTATCGTTTTTCTTAAACTACTAACCAAGGTTTTCTTATTCTCGTATGATTGTGACTCTGAAAGCGCCAAGAGATCAACAACATGAACAAACGCTAAATCTAAATTATTTTGAAGAATCCTATCATCAACAAATGGAAAATTACTCATTAAGCATCTGCGTCTCTAAGCATTCCTGACAACGAGGGATAGCCTTTTTGCTGCAGATAATTACCAAGTTTCATATCAGAACGAACCCCTAAGTCTACACTGTATTTCTTTTCTATAGTGCCAATCTTCATATCACTTCTAACCGATCGGTATACTCCTTTACTAGTGCGTGAACGATTACTTTTCATGCTTTAATTCTACCATAATTTCTGGCAAACTCACTTTTTCTGCACTGGATTCCCAGTCAAGCTGGGAATTACAGAGGCGGGCAACCTACTCTATCTCTTGGAGCTGTTTTAAAAGCTCTTTTTGACGGCTAGTAAGCTTTTTTGGAACTTGAATATTTAGCTTTATATACAGATCTCCCTTTGTTGAACGCCTGGGATAGGCAAGTCCCTTACCAGATAATCTGATTAATGTTCCAGGTTGAGTACCGGGTCTTACCTTAACCTTAATTGGTTTATCTAATGTTTCTACTTCCATCTGAATACCTAATGCTGCCTGAGTAAAGCTAATATCTTTTTCTACTATGATATCTTGCCCACGCCGCTTAAATTTTGGATGCACTCCAACTTGTATAACTAAATCAAAGTCGTCAAAGCGAATCTGGGTTCCATCGGCTACCCCAGGAGGAATCTTAACTTTTCTATTCTTTCCTTGAATTACAAATTCTTTTTCTACACCCTTAGCTGCTTCCATAAATTCAATCTTTGTCCTATAAGCTGCTCGTGGTTGATAAGACCTTGCTCCACCAAACGGAGAAGCTCCTCCAAAAAATTGCTCAAATATGTCAAATGGATCTGAGAATCCTTTGCCCCCTCCAAATATATCTTCAAATCCCGCTCCTCCAGCGCTACTGTAGGTATAGTTGAAAGGACCTTGTTGACCCGCCGCACTTCCACCTTTAAATGCATCTTCTCCAAACTGATCATACATCTGCCGCTTTTTAGGATCTGAAAGAACTTCATACGCCTGATTTATCTCTTTAAATTTAGCTTCCGCTGCTTTCTTATCTACTTCTTTATGCTTATCTGGGTGCCATCTTAGAGCCATTTTGCGGTAAGCCTTTTTCATTTCATCCGCCGTGGCTGACCTACCTACACCTAGTATTGAATAATAATCTGCCATTTTTTTGTATTAAAAAAGCGCGACTATCGCGCTTACCAAAATTACACAACCTAAACTAATAATTAGTCCTCAACAACTTCTCCTTCTTCAACATCCCCATCAACTTTATTAGGATCAGCTTTTGCAGGTTCTTCTTTATCTAACTCATTATTTTCTTTAGTTTCTTCTTTCTCCTGTTGTTCCTTATTTAAAACTTCTCCCACTTTAGATAACGACTGTGATAACTCTTCAATCTTTGTAGTTATTTCATCTTTTTCTCCCTTTTCAAGAATTTCTTTAAGCTCCTTAATTTTGTCTTCAATTTCTTTTTTATCCTCCTTTTTAATCTTATCCTTAGACTCACGCAAGGTTTTTTCAGCAGTATATATAACTGTTTCTGCTTGATTCTTTATCTCTATTGTTTCCTGCTCTTTTTTATCTTCCTCTGCATGTTCTTCGGCTTCTTTTTTCATCTTCTCAACTTCTTCCTCAGACAATCCAGTTGCTCCTTTAATTTGAATGCTTTGCTCCTTGCCAGTTGCTTTATCCTTAGCCTTAACCTTTAAAATACCATCAGCATCAAGATCAAACTCAACCTCGACCTGCGGTACACCACGCGGCGAAGGAGGAATTCCGTCTAAAACAAATCTTCCCAACGACTTATTATCCACTGCTCTTGGTCGCTCACCCTGCAACACATGAATCTCAACCTGTGTTTGATTATCTGCAGCTGTAGAAAACACCTGGCTTTTAGAAGTTGGAATTGTAGTATTGCGCTCAATAAGTGGTGTTTTTACTCCCCCCAATGTTTCTAATCCCAAAGTCAATGGTGTAACGTCAAGCAATAATACGTCTTTAACATCTCCCATCAATATCCCAGCCTGAATTGCTGCACCAGCAGCCACCACTTCATCTGGATTAATCCCCTTATGTGGTTCTTTGCCAAAAAATTTACCAACTTCCTCCTGGATTTTGGGCATCCTTGTCATTCCACCAACCAAAATAATCTCATCGATCTTAGATTTTTCTTTACCAGAATCTTTCAGACATTCTTTAACAGGTTCAAACGACTTGAGCACCAAGTCTGATACTAAATCTTCCAGTTTCGCTCTAGTTAACTTGGTAACTAAATGAAGTGGCCCATCAGCGCCTTGGGTAATAAATGGCAAGTTAATCTCCGCATCAGAACTCGTAGAAAGCTCTATTTTTGCTTTTTCTGCGGCTTCCCGCAACCTCTGTAAGGCTTGTTTATCCTTCTTAAGATCTATATTATGTTCTTTCTTAAAACTATCAGCTAAGAAATTTATAATTTTTTGGTCAAAGTCATCTCCTCCTAGATGAGTGTCCCCATTGGTCGCCTTAACTTCATATACTCCTTCATCAAGCTCAAGAATAGTAATATCAAAAGTTCCTCCACCTAAATCATAGACGGCTACCGTATGTGAATGTTTTTTGTCCAGTCCATACGCTAGAGCAGCCGCAGTTGGTTCATTTAAAATACGCTTTACTTTAAGCCCAGCTATTTCACCTGCTTCTTTTGTTGCTTGCCTTTGGGAATCATCAAAGTATGCAGGAACTGTTATAACAGCTTCTTCGACTTTCTCTCCAAGATAATTTTCTGCATCTTTTTTTAACTTTGAAAGAATCATGGCAGAAATTTCTTGCGGTGCATATTCTTTGCCTTCAACTTCCACAACCGCAAGATTATTTTTTCCTTTAATAACCTTATATGGCAGCCACTCCTTATCTTTCTGCACAGATTTATCATCAAATCTGCGCCCCATAAGTCGCTTGATTGAAAAAATAATCTGTTCAGGTTTTAAGACTTGTTGACGTTTAGCAACGTCTCCCACGACTCGTTTAATTGGGTCCACCACGGACGGCACAATATTTCTTCCTTCTGAAGAAGGGATCATCTTAGATTCGCCACCTTCCATCACGGCTATAGCTGAATTAGTTGTTCCTAGATCTATTCCTACTATTTTTGTCATATTTTAAGTATATACTCTTACTTCTGCTGGGCGCAACACGCGTTCCTTATATTTAAATCCTGCCCTTAACACTTCTGCTACAACGCCAATTTTTTTACCTGATTCTGCCTTAATTCCATCAATCGCCTCCATCACTTCCGGATCAAACTTAGATCCAGCCTCAAGCTCAATTTTGCTAACTCCTTCTTGAGAAAGTGTATCATCGAATTGCTTTAATATCAATTGTACACCACTTGTCTCCTCAAGATGATCTATTGCTCTAACCAATGCATCGCGCACAGGCAAAAAAGCTGTTATAAGTTTCGAATTTGCATATTTAGCAAAATCTTCTTTTTCACGTATCACTCGTGCTTGCAGATTTCTGTAATCTGCTACAGCCCTTTTCATTTGGTCTTCGGCCAGTTTCACCCTGTTCTCAACCAGTTTTACTTGGTCTTCCTTATTATATTTTATTTTTTTTACCATGATGCTACCTCTCCAAGTAAACGCGCACAATAATCTACAGTTGGTACGAGCTTGCGATACTGCAAACGTCTTGGCCCTACAACTCCAATATATATTTTACGTCCTTGGCTTAATTGTACAGGTGCAAAGATAAATGAATAAGGATTAAAGATTTCATCTTTTAACTCTGGTCCAATAAATATTCGAGTTCCCTCTTCTCCCATCTGAGAAAAAACATCATCCCAGCGTTCAAATTCATCCAACATTAATAATAAATTACGTGTAATATCTATATCATAAAACTCTGGCATATTTAACACATTACCCGCACCAGAATAATATAAATTACCATCTTCAACAGCTATAACTGAAAGCGTATTCGTGGCTGCTGCCAGAGCTCTTGTTAAATTACGAAGCATCTTATCAGACTGATGCCTTGAATCCCAAATTTTCTCTTTAATGGAGACTTCGTCTGCTACGCTCATATCCTGTGTCTGCATTAATTCTTTCACATATAGTTGAAGTGCTTTTGATGTAGGAATGCGTCCAGCAGATGTATGTGGTTGCTTAAGATAGCCTGCCGCATCCAATGCTGCCGTTTCGTTGCGAATAGTTGCAGGAGAAACACCAAGATCATACTTTTTTTCCAGCGTAACAGAACCCACTGGCTCAGCAGTATCTATGTACTCCTCAATCAGAACTTTCAAAATTTGAGTCTGTCTTTCACTCAATGTATCCATAATTAGCAGAATAATACCACGACTGCTAATTCCCTGTCAACACTTTACTAACACCCGGTGTTAACACCGGGTGTTAAATTCATTTTGAGTACAAAATCTGCATGCTGCTTAGGATTTACAACCTCGGGGGTTACGGAGCTTTTACTAGTTATTTTATTTACTTAACTTAAGGCAAAGCCTTGTCTAGCCTTGAAATTCACTTATTATCAGAGGTATTTTTGGATATTCAAAAGGTGTTCGTCGTAGGTTTCGGAAAAATGAGTTGTTCCATCTGCTTCAGAGACATAATAAATATAGTTGGTATTAGCAGGATTAAGCACTGCTTTTATTGCAGCAAGTCCTGGATTAGCAATTGGTCCTGGAGGAAGACCGGTGTTTAGATATGTATTATAAGGAGAATCTAACTCTTTATCTAGAGAGAGAGCTTGGGGCCACCATTTACCAGTTGCCTCATCGTATCCCTTAATATACTGTAGGGTAGCATCTGCCTGTAATGGCATACCAATTTCTAACCTATTTAACAATACCGATGCTACTTTAGGCCTATCATTAGCAAAACGAGCCTCTCTCTCTACAATCGAAGCAATTGTTATTATTTGATGAAGCGAGTATGGTGAATTGGCAATTTGAGCAGCTAATTCTTCCTTAATCTTAGTTTCAAAGTTTCGATTAAATATAGCTAAAACTACTTCTGCAGATGCCTCCTTGGGTATAAGATAAGTGTCTGGAAACATGTATCCTTCTTTGGCAAGTGCTAAAAACTCAATCTCTGGAATTCCTAGTTCTTGAGATATTCGCATTGCAACTTCACCACTGCGCCAGCCTTCGGGAATAGTAATCCAAGAATCAATGGTTCCATGCGTTAACCCATCTGCCACTTCCCGCGCACTCATGGAGGGCGATAAACGAAAATCCCCCGCTTGAATACCTTTTGCTATGTCATTAAGTCGCACGATAATGAAAAATCCCAGGGGACTTCTAATAAGTCCTTCTTCTTTAAGTCGCGCTGCTATACTGCGTACACCTTCACCCTTTTTAACCACAAAAATAACCGCTTGGGAAGATTGATTAACAGGAGAAGTGGATTCTTTATACCAAATTAACAACCCTCCTACTACTAATAGGGCTATAACCGTCGCAACTGTTAGTCTATTTTTCAAGATAATACATCGGTAGCTGCATTAACGTATCAACCGCTTCATCCAGCCGCCACTTGCTCGAACTATACAATACCGCCAGTATATCATTTTTATTGACCTTGTCTGATAAACGTTTGACTATTTTCATACCTGCCTGCTTATCCTCTGGCGAACCTAATATTCGAGAAACTCCATTTAATTCTTTGGAATTAATCGCTTTAACAACTCCAGAAGTTGAAGCTTTTAACTCAAATTTATATTTACCAACTTTAAACATGCTCCTGCTAAAATTTGGGTCTCCTCCTTGTGCTTTTACTATTTCACGCATCTTTAAAAGCGCCGCACCGCTCTTTAATACTTCTTCTGCTATCTCGCGCCCTGTTCCAGATTGGCTTACTACTGGAAGAGAGTTGCGATCTACCACGTCAGCTAAACACATATCTAACAAACTTCCCGCTAAACGGAGTGATCGATCTTCAAACTTTATTGGTCTATCTTTATCTTGCTCAAGAATAGCCAACACATCATGTATTTCTAGCACTGGCCCAACCCCAAATCCATTTGACTCATCGGTTGGAATAACTTCAATTTTAATTTTAATTCCAAATTTCTTAGCTATATACTCAAATTTTTCAGTCACAACCTGGGCATCTTTCATATGACGCACTTTCATGTATGGCCCAAAGGGTATATCTATCACTAGATGAGTTGAACCCATAGCAATTTTTTTAGCCATGACAGATACAGCTATCTTGTCAAATGATTCAAATGCTAGCGGTCGCTCAACTTGAATAATTACATCATCGGCTGGAGCTATTCCAAGCTTTCCACCCCAAACAATACAACCATTGGTTTGATTAACTATATTCTTTATTTGGTCTACCGGAAACTCAACAGGCGCCAATACTTCCATAGTATCTGCAGTTCCTGCTGCTGCTGTAATAGCTCTGGTCGAACTTTTAGGAATTTTGAATCCGGCTGCTGCAACAATAGGCGTGACTATCATCGACGTTCTTGTACCTGCAACTCCACCAATAGAGTGTTTATCGGCCACTATACCCTCAAACTTGATCTGTTTCCCCGTCTTTACCATTGCATCGGTAAACTCAACTAGCTCATGCTTGGTAAATCCCTGACTAAATCCGGCTGCGGCAAAATACGTAGTAAGAATAGGACCTAAGCGATTGTGGCCAATCTCATCCATCAATGCAAAAATTTCATGGTCAGTTAGCTTCTGACCTTTTAATTTCTTTTTTATTGCTTCAATAGCCTCTTTTTTGCTGTTCATAACGACTTTAACCTAGCTCTAACTACTAGTCGCTCCATATATGTACCCGGAGGTACACATGTTACTAAAGTTAGGTACGAGTCGTCAAATTTTTGCTCTAATATCTGAACATCTTGTGGTTTAACTACAAACATCTCTTCCACAACATATTTATACTTCAGTCCATCATATTCTGCAAAAATCTCATCCCCTTCTTTCAGTTTTGGTAAAGTAGAAAAAATAGTCTTATAGTCTTCTGGATTATAAAAATACGGCAAGGTTGAATGACCAAAAATTACAGCATTACCATAATCTCCAGGTAGTGCTGTTCCTCCAAAATGGATTAAGCTCTTACTTAAATCTTCACCACCAACCAATGCATTGGCATCGCTAATTCCCAACTTAGGTATAGATATCTTATATGAATTTCCTTGCACATCTGCCGATTGCTGAGCAACTTCTGGAAACCAGTTTGATGCCTGAGTATAGTCAACGCTTGTTCCACTATAAGTTAATACAGATTCCTTTTCGATAGTTTTAGCTTCAACTGATTCAACAATGTTCGCAACTGGCACTGGATTGAGCAATGGTCTTAGTTTTGGAGCTTGAATCAACTGGAAGGAAAGAATCGGCCATGCAACCCAAGAAATAATACCCATACCCATACACATCAATACACTAGAAGTTATAGAGGATTTTTTCTGCCCAACCATAGTCATAAACGATTGACTAGGTTCCGCTTTTAAATAGACGTACTTTACTCGGGCAGACATACTACAACTTTAGCAGAACTATCCCATAGATTGCAACCTGTAGTATACAAATTACCTTGTAGAAATAACTATAGTCAGCTTATCTTGTTTGGGTAGGTGTATGGGGGTAATAAATGGTAAAAACTTGCTAAATGAAACCTCAAACCCAGATACTAACTTTTGTGATCGCAGCTCTTTTTCAAGCTCCGAAACTTTATTACCAGCTACTAATTTAGCTATCTCATCTTTATCTACATCTGGTATTAATGTTGTAGCAAATGAGACTTTAAAGTCCACTGACCCATTTTTATTAACTTTTTTATCCAATATGGTTTGGCGACTGAACCCTCTAATGCTTTGATATCCCTCAGGAAAATCCGTCTCCGATTCCTGCTTCAGTAATAAAGCAATATCTTCAGGATTAAATCCCACAGCAGTAAACTTTACTTCTGCGCTCATTGACACCGATTTAGCCTGCTCCCCAACTTTTTCACTCAACTTTTCACTAATTATTTCGCTTTCAATGGTATCTTCTACAACTGTAACCTTATCTTCTTTATTAGATTCAATATCACCCTTAGCTTTTTTCTGAAGACTATCAGTAATTTGTTTTCGTAAATTCGCAATATCCTCCTTGCCTACAACGGATACCTCTCGACTTGTTCCTCCAGAAAAGTCTTCATCAGCTGTAGCTGAGTAGTCAGATGAAACAAAATCTTCAAACACCAGATCTGTTCCACTGCTAATATTTCCATCAGGTCCAATATCCACCGCCGTGACAGATGTCTGCGTTTTACCATATATTTTTGTTTCACTTCCTGCTTCAATCTTTACTGATGCCGAAGCTATTTTGACCTCTTCATCTAAGCTGTATCTAATTTTGTTAGGAGCAACTAATCTTTCACCTTTGGCGAAGGTTTTTGAGCCAGATGCCTTATTATACAAAGTTACTTTACCTGAGGCGGGGTCTCCAATTAATTTTGTTCCCTCCGTATCGGCAGAAGCTTCTCCTTCAAGCGTAACAGATACAGTTTTTCCTGGAACAATCCTCTCTTCAACATCAACTTCCTCTGCTTCTGGATCAAGCGTAAAATCCAGATCTTGTTCAAACAGTTTTGTGTCCACAATTATTTTAAGCTCTGCGCCACTTGAATAAAAAAGCTGCGCCATAATAGCTCCCACAACCAATAACACAAGGACTATCATAAAACCACCTACTATTCCCAATTTTGGTTTAAAACTAAAACTAGGCACGCTAAACTTGGGTCGTGGCAAAAATCTTGTTTTGGGCTCATCACGTTCCACTTGTTTTGGCTCCATTGTTTCAATCTGATTTTCTGTAGATTCTGTTTTTGATAAAAATCCAACATCTTCTGGTTTAATTTTCTTAATATCTCCATCCATCTCAATCAAGCTTTTTTGAGTGTATGCTCCCACCACCGCTTGCAATGTAGTTTGAGCAGGTAATGCTTCTATTTTAGGAAAGTGCAAAAAGTTACTTTCTTTATCCCAAGCAAAATTCAAAAACTCATCTTTAGTACTACTTAAGTCCATAGTTCCGTCATAAAGAATAATTTTTGCAGGTAATACTTCTTGCTTGAAATCGGCAAGCGCAGATTTAACGTCCATACATATATTATCCGTGTGAGCAACTGTTTTTTCCTCTACAATATTGCCAATCTTCATTAAAGAGACCTGTATTTCATCAGGGTACACGCCAACAAAAATCGCGCTCTCCTGCATCCCGCTTTTGGCAGATAGAAAATATGCTAATGCTTCAGAAATAACCACAAATCCTGTGGGTTTTAGTGACAACTCTTCCACCAAATTTTTTAGCTGATTTTTTACTTCAGGCTTAATACCATCACCTTCAACATATTCTTGAGATAAGCCAAATATAGTTTCTTCAATTTTCTCTGTCCCAGGTAGATCCTCTGCGATACCTGTAAATAAACTGTCTAGTGTTTCAATAGAATCGGGGATTGAGCCAGAAAAAATTGCGGCGCAGTAAGACAAAATATTAACCTTATCCTCCTTAGTTGTGAATGCAGCAACAGTAATCGTGGATAGCTCAAACAGAACAGCAAAAGAGATTTTTACCTCCTCCCCACCAACAGCAGATTTATTAAATAATTTCTGCGAAATAACCTCAGGCAGCCGCATACTTACATCTTACCATTTATAGAGCTGTCAAGACAAAAAAGTATCCTTCTCTATCAGGCGGATAAACTCCGGCGGTAATCCATGTTTGTTATTTACTGGATCCCCGATCAAGTCGGGGATGACAGCATGAATCCTTTTTAAACCCCTAGGACTTAAAAAGACCGTAGTTACGAACTAAACTCAATATTTCTTAGTTTTACAGTCTCACTCGTCACTAATTTTGCTAGCTTGCCCCAATTTTCAACATCTCTTTTATCAACCTCAACCTCATTATAGAGAGTATCACCAGGTCCACAACTATTAAAACGAATACCTAACCTTGCTCCCACAAATCCAAAGTTATCCGTAGTATCTTGAAGCCAAGCGAAAACATCTCTACCTATGGTCCATTCTGTCCTATCTCCAGTAGCTACTACAACATCGAAAAAATCGCCCCCAGTAGACACTTCTGCTTTAGTTGTCATATTAACACCTCCTCACGGGCAAAGAATGACCAGATTGTAACACAAGGACTTATTTTTTGCTTAGCGTGGCATAGATTCTTCTAATACCAGAGCCAGCTGATTGTTCTTTTATTATTTTGAAAGTGCCCAATTCTCCAGTATGTTCCACATGCGGGCCTCCACAAAACTCTTTAGAAAAAGCTTCTGCCTCTTTTCCTTTATTACCAATAAAGTACACATTTACTTTGTCACCATATTTCTCTCCAAAAAAAGCCATGGCTTTTAACTTTTCTGCATCTTTCTTATCTAATATTTCTGACCAAACATCAAAGTTGCCCTTTATCTTAGAATTGACCAATTCTTCTATTTGTTTTAACTCGTCTTCAGACAAGGTTTGGGAGTGAGAAAAATCAAACCGCAACCTTTCGGCTGTAATATTGCTTCCTTTTTGTTGCACATGCTCGCCCAGTATTTCCCGAAGTGCATAATGCAATAAATGCGTAGCTGTATGCAATTTTATTGTCTCTTCATTATGATCTGCCAAACCTCCAGCAAAGCGCTTAGTTGCTCCCTTCTTAGATATTTCACGATGTTTAGTGAGCGCTTTATCAAAATCTGCCTTACTAATTTTAATCTTTCTCTCAGATAGCAACTCTTCTGTTATCTCAAAAGGAAAGCCGTATGATTGATATAAATCAAATACAAACTCGGAAGTTATCCTCTCAGCTGGAGTTTGATCAATCATTTTTAATCCCTTAGTCAAGGTAGAACTAAACTGAACTACTTCCTTGGTTATTAAATCTGTAATATTTTTCTCTGACTTTTCTGGTTTAGAAAAATACGGCGACTCATCATACATTTTTATCACCTGTTTACAAATAGAAATAATCTTACCTGGAGACCTAACATCTAACCCCAGACTTCGCATTTTTACAATGGAACGACGAATTAGCTGACGTAGCACATAACCCTGATCTTTATTTGAAGGAACAACTCCATCTTCAATTAAGAAGGTTGCCGCACGCAAATGATCAGCAATAATTCGCATTGCTACCTTATTTTGTTCATAATCTCTATCTGTGACAGAGACAATTTCATCAATAATTGGCTTGAAAGTTGTTGTTTTAAACATATCTGGTTGATTTTCTACTGCCGCTACTAACCTTTCTAAACCTCCTCCAAAATCTACGTTTTTTTTTGGTAATTTCTCCAAACCAGCCTCAATTTTTTTGTAGGTCATAAAAACAGAGTTTCCGATTTCAAGAAATCTCCCACAATCACAGTTAGGATGACATTTACTACCAAACTCGTTATCATGAGCAGTTCCAAAATCATAAAATACTTCAGACGTGGGGCCACCTGGCTCACCGATTGGCATATTATCTGGAATTCCTGCACGGCTCCACCAATTTTTTGTAGCTGGATAGAAAAAAATATGATCTTCTTGTACTCCTAATTTTTTCCAAATTTTGACTGAGTCAGTGTCCTTTGGAATATTTTTATTTCCTTCAAATAAAGTAACATATAATTTTCCAGAAGACAGATTTAATTCTTTTGTCAAAAATTCCCAAAACCAAGTAAGCTGTTCTTGTTTCCAGTAATCACCCAAACTCCAGTTCCCGAGCATCTCAAAAAAAGTAGTGTGGCGATTATCTCCTACTTCATCAATATCCATAGCTCGAAAACATTTTTGCGAATCGGCTATTCGGGTTCCTTCTGGGTGTTCTTTTCCTAATAGATACTGCAACATTGGCTGCATGCCAGATCCAGTAAATAATGTTGTAGGATCATCTTCAGGCACCAAAGAACCTGAAGCAACTATCACATGCCCATGATTATTTAAATAGTCGAGGTATTTGCGCCGAATCTCATTTATTTGCATATGCAAATTTTACCACGCAAATTAGGATGCCTTTTTAGCCGCCTTTTTGAAAAAACGCTTAGCTGATCTGCTTATAGTCTCCAATGCTCCAGTATTTTGTTTAGTTTCGCTTACAAGCGTATGACCAGCAAGCTGAGGATGTTCGTCGATAAATTCCTCCCAGATTTCTACTCCTTCTTCTTTAATTTGCTCAATAAGTTTTTGTCCTTTTTTTGTACCCAAAGCAAACAGCAGAGATGATCCTAAAACCAAACCCGCCACAAAACTCAAGTTCAACTCATGGTCTTTGTGTTCAATATCTGACATTATTCCTCCTTTTCACTATCCGCAGAACGTTTCTTAAGTATTGATATTAAACTCAATGCCGCGCTCATTCCAGCACCAAGACCAGCAAGGCTACCAACAGAGGAAGATACTTTATTCGTGAAACCAGAAATATTATCAACAGTGCTATTAACCTTACGAATAACCTGGCGGATTTCTTTAATCACATAGACTACCTGTATCCCAATTACCGCAAGCAACACTGTGAGCACAATCACCACGACCACCAACAACACTTGCCAACCTTCAATCATGATTCAAGTATGAAACATCTATCCGAGTGTGTCAAGTCTTAAGACAGTTAATTAGGGCTGATAACGAATATTGCGCTCAATCCTTGACACCTTTCCATTTTTATTAACTGCCTCTAACACGAACTCATTTACCCCTTCAATTACTCCTACCTCAATCATAAAATCACCGCCTTGTGATACTTTTTTTTCTTTACCGTTTAAAAACAGCTCAGCTTCAGGATTAACTTTTCCTTTGAAAGTCAGCTGCCCAACATTTATGACCTGGTCCTGAGCAGGCTCCACCAGCTCTAGTATTGGCGCTCCAAGTAAACCCCTAGCCTGATTAAACAGATATGCAAAAAATATAAGCAAGATCAAGAGAACGGAAACCACCACGGCTCTCTGTGGTGTAATTTTGAGCAAAGGATTATCTAATGGACTATGCATTCCTTCTGGCATTATTTCACCAACTTGACCATCTGCATATTGTCTACGAAATACAGCTAAAACTTTAACCGAGTCCAGATCTAAAAACTCACTATAATTTTTAATAAAACCGCGAATGTAATTAGGAGAGGAAAAAATCGTAAAATCATCTCTCTCAATTGCTAATAAATATTGCTTGCGTATGCGCAACTTATTCTCAACATCTTCCACAGATAATTCTAGTTGCTTTCGCCTTGAACTTAATAATCCACCTGCTGTTTTCATTTATTATTGTAAAATAGAGTTATACATGTTGAGCTTATTATGGCAATTTCTTAATCAGCACACGCCTCTATTTTACCTTACCCAGCCTATCTGGCGAGACGAAGCTTTTTCTATTCTTATCGCCCAAACAAATCCCATAGAGATAATTCGTGCTACATCTGCTGACTTTACACCTCCACTATTTTATCTAATACTAGATTATTGGATATTGCTTTTTGGCACAAGCGAAGTAGCTACGCGCTTATTATCACTAATATTTCACTTTGGAACCGCAATTATTGTCTATCCACTTACTAAATTGCTATACAGAGAATTAAAACTTAAAAATCAACAATTACCTCTATACGCCAGTATTCTTACCTTTCTAAATCCCATGTTGCTATATTATGGATTTGAAGTACGCGCCTATTCTCTCTTAACTCTATTCGTAACATTATCTTTTTATGCACTCATCACGCGTCGCAAATATATATACATCATCAGTGCAGGTCTGGGGTTATATACTCATTATTATTTTATACTTGCATATCTAGCTCAAATCATATACCTAGTTTTTACTACTTCCAGTATAAAAGCTGTCAAAAAGAAGCTGTATGTAACTATTCCTGTTGTTGTCTTTGCGCCCTGGATACCATACCTAATTAATCAGATAAGGGCCTCTTCTGAATCCTGGTATTATCCTATTACTCAACAAACTTGGCTAACATCATTAGCAAGCCTGTTTACAAATTACCAGAGTAAACCAGCTAGTTTAGATAAGCCTCTCACTTACCTTACTATAGCTACTATTGGCCTTGCGATTTTTTTGGCTACAAAAAAGACTAGAATGACTAAATTACTAGCAATCTGGTTATTATTTCCACCACTCACCCTATTAACCATATCCGAGTTTAAGCCTCTTTGGGTTAACCGCTACTTATTACACATTGCAGTAGTTGAATCTATTTTAATTACACTATCTATAGGAATGTTATCTAAAAAATTTCATCTACTACTCTTCTGTTTAGTCACTGTGTGTTTAATCTGGTTTAATAGCTGGTTCGTAGATTATCAGCGAAAAATGGACTACCGCACTCCTCTCCAGACGCTCTCTCAAAGACTTCAACCCGATGATATTGTAGCCACAACGGATTCTTTAGTATTATTTGAAACTCGTTATTATCTACAAAGATATATGAAGTCAAATATCACTAAAATTCTCTTAAAAGAAGGCGAACATTTACCACGTTACGTCGGAACTGCTATTATAGATAAGAAAGATATAATATATACATTACCAACAAATAACACAGTGTATTTATTAAATCTTGACGGAAGTATAATTTTAAAGCCAAAACAATGAACATCCGCAACCACATAACTAAGTTCTTGTTTTTTATAAAGCAATCTCCAATTAAACAAAGTAGTTACGCTTTTCTTGCAATGTTAGTCATCTCTATTATTAGCTTAGCCGCATACTGGTCTAAAATCCCGCCCCAAGTGCCACTCTATTATTCTCTACCATGGGGAGAGCAACAACTAGCTTCACCAGTTGAGCTAACCTTACTCCCAACGCTTGCTACAAACATCTTTCTAACCAATCTTCTCCTGGTATACGCACTTGTACCAAATGAAAAACTACTAGTACGCATAGGTGTTTTGGGAGGACTTTTCTCGAGTGGTTTACTGTTTTACACTTTTTTAAATATTATATTCTTGGTCACTTAAGTGAATTTAATTACTCCATTTATTTTAAGCTTCGTTCTAAGTTTGCTATTCACCCCTTTGGTTATACGCTTAGCCCATAAATACTCCTTAATAGACAATCCTACTAGACGCAAAAAAACAACCCAAACACACAAAGGGAGTATTCCTCGAGCTGGTGGACTTGCAATTGGTACAGCTATTTTGCTCGCTATTTTAATCATTCTTCCTTTATCTAAGCTCATAATTGGAATAATATTGGCAATACTAATTACCATTATTATTGGAATCATCGACGATATAAAAGAAAGCAACCCCTATCTTCGCTTTATCTCTAACTTAGTTGTGGCCGGCATCATTGTTGGAGTAGGAGTTGGCATTCCTTTTATAACCAACCCTTTTAACGGCGCAATATTACTGGATAAACTACAGTGGACATTTGAATTTTTAGGTCAAAGCCACTCTGTTCTCATCTTTGCAGATCTTGCTGCCTTAATCTGGATCGTCTGGACAATGAATATTGTGGGCTGGTCTGGTGGTGTAGATGGGCAATTGCCTGGGTTTGTTACGATCGCTGCGTTTGTCATTGGAATTCTCTCATTTAACTATTCAGCTCATGATGTTTCCCAGCTAACCGTTGCTACTTTAGCATTTATCACTGCTGGAGCTTATGCTGGATTTCTACCCTGGAATTTTTATCCTCAAAAAATAATGCCTGGCTATTCTGGTAAAAGTCTCGCTGGTTTACTTCTTGCCACTCTCTCTATTCTTTCAGGTGCCAAGCTAGGTACAGCCCTCTTAGTACTCTCTATTCCTATGACAGACGCCGCCTTTACTCTCTTTCGGAGAATTGCTAAAGGAAAATCTCCTTTCTGGGCAGACAAAGGTCATCTTCACCATAAACTACTAGAGAGGGGTTGGGGGCGGAGAAAAATAGCTCTCTTCTATTGGTTAACTAGTGGAGTATTGGGGTTAATAGCTCTTTCTTTAACATCAACCGAGAAAAAATTCTTTGCCGCAGCTCTTATTGTTACTCTTATATTAATGCTCCTATCCTGGCTCCACCTGGCCACCCAC
>PFSB01000009.1 GCA_002788855.1 Candidatus Roizmanbacteria bacterium CG_4_9_14_0_2_um_filter_38_17
TTGATAAAATAATAGATGAGAAATTAATTGCCGCTTTTCCAAAGGCTGAAACATACATAAAAAAAATAAAAAAAGATCGTACAAGTGGTTTATTTGATTTTGAGATTACTAGGGAACAAATAGATAGACTGTTTACAGGTAAAACAGGAACAACGTACGACGAATATAGAAAAGCTGATAAAAAGAAGGTCGTTTTAGAAATTCTGAGAAAAAATTTTAGAAATATTTTTAATTTTAATGAAGAAGCTGATTATCTAGTTAATAAAATTGGTGAATTATTTGGTAAAACTCCTAAGCGAAAAGATTTCAAAGGCGTAGATAAAATGGTTTACGAGCTTACAAAATTAGAGCCGTTTTTTTATAAAATTAGCTTTAATGCGGTTAAGCAAAATTCAAACGATACGAAAATCAAAGCATTATTCCAAATCTATAGTAAAGATTTTTCTCCTGATAAAAATCCTAATAGCAAGAAAAACCTTCACACACTGTATTTTGAAGAACTATTTTCAAAAGAAAATGAAGAGAATCCCATCTTTAAACTCTCTGGTGGTGCGGAAGTATTTTTCAGAGAAAAGATCGATGACTACAAGGTTGATCAATGGGAAAAGAAAAGATTGAAGAATCCGAAAACGGATAAGCTTCCGAATAAAAAGAGACGGTTCACAGGGAATCAGATACTTTTCCATCTGCCAATTGTGTTAAACAATATCAATGATGGTGGAAGCGTAAATCGTAAAGTTCACGAGTATATTCAGGAGAACGAAGATGTAAAAATAATTGGCATAGACAGAGGTGAAAAAGAACTAGCTTATTATTGCTTACTTGATCAATTTGGAACAATTATTGATGAGCCAAAAACTCTGAATACAATGGGTTCAAATGTCATTGATGGTGTTCGGCAACCGATAAATTATCGTAACAAGTTAGATATCCGTGAAAGGGAGCGAATGATAGCGCGCCGATCCTGGACAAAAATTGAAGGTATAAAAGACTTGAAGCAAGGATATATTTCAAATGTTGTAAATGAAATCGCGAAGTTGATGGTTGATAACGATGCTTTTATCTGTCTTGAAGAATTGAATCATGGCTTTAAAAAAGATCGCAGCATACGAATTGAGAAAGGCGTTTATCAGCGTTTGGAGAATGCCCTAGTCGATAAATTGAATTATTTAGTACTTGAAAAAACACCAGAAGGAGTAAGAAACGCACGGCAATTGACTGAGAAAAATCGAGCTATAAAATCCTGGGGCAATCAAATGGGAGCACTTTTTTACACCGATGCAAAATTCACCTCAAAAACTTGTCCAAATTGTGGCTTTAGAAAAAGAGGAGTTAGTGATTTTAACAACAGAGAAAACCTCAGAGAGAAGATAAAGAATGGCGATTTGAAAGTATTCTTTGAAAAGAAGAAAGATCGATTCAGAATTGAATATAACTGGAATTACGAGTATAGGATGAATAATAAAACTGAGTTATATAGTAATAGAGATTTATACGATCAGGAGAATAATATGGAATATATTTATTCTGATGTGATCAGAAGTGACTGGTATAGGAAATATGACCCAACGATAAAGTTGAAAGAAATTTTCAAAGCATTTTATCAAACAAGTAAAGAGAATATAGCAATAAAAGAGAATCATTTTTCATATTCAGTTTTTATCGAAGTGTTCAATATTATTCTGAACATCCGAAATCGCACAAATGAGGAAGATATTATCTCTTGCCCTAAGTGTCACTTCTCAACACTTCCACCAAAAGTTCAAAAAATTAACAATGGCGATGCGAATGGCGCATATAACATCGCAAGGAAAGGTCTCATGATTTTTGAAAAAATCAGAAGTGAAAAGTTGAGAAAGAAAATATATACTAAAAAAGGAATTGAGAGTAAAGATTTAAAGATTACATTGCAAGAATGGGATGAATTAACATATAGTCAGTGGAATAAGAAAGATTGGAACGAATCAAACAATGAACGAGGATTATAATAAGTAACATTATTTTTAAACCGCTACTTAAACAAGACCTGTAGTTAAATACTATCGGTGTGTTATAATCTTTCATTGTGGATGATTATATTCAAATATCAAAGTTAAACGACTTTATCTTTTGCCCTTACTCTATTTATTTACATTCTATTTATGAGAATTTTGATACCTCAACTTATCACTCAAAGTTTCAAAAAAGAGGCTCTATTAACCATGCGAGAATAGACAACAAGACTTATTCTACTTCTAAATATATCATTCAGGGAAAAGATATCTATAGTCAAAAATATGGACTAGTTGGAAAGATTGATCTATATGACAGCAAGCAAAAATCACTTATTGAACGAAAATATAAAATAACCAAAATATATTCAGGTTATAAATTACAGCTTTTTGCGCAGTGTTTATGCATGCAAGAAATGGGATATCAAGTAAATAAATTATGTTTCCACTCATTGGTAGATAATAAGAATTATCCTATTGCGTTTCCTTCTGGAGAGGATCTGAATTTTTTGAAAGATACAGTCAAACAGATTCGTAATTTTAGATCGAAAGATGCAGTTTTGCTCTCTATCTCTCCCTTAAAATGTGAAAAATGTATATATAATAACTTGTGCGCTTTTAAATAATGTTAACTTTACCAGATTTACGTGAAAAAAAGATACTGTTTATTTCTTCCAGAGAAGAATTTAGCGATACTATTAAATTTAGAAATAGCAATGTATGTCTCTATCGCGATGACAAATGTGTAGACAGGATAAGCATACATTTGGTGTTGGCAATATTTATAATTGGTCAAATTAGCTTGACTAGTGTTTTGCTAAAGAAACTTGCTGAGCATGGAATATCTATTTACTTTATGGATGATTCTTTTAAGGTTTATAGTTCAATATCCTCGGAGGCTGAGGGTAATTACATGCTTCGTTCAGTTCAATATATGTTCTCGGAGAAGAAAGAATTAGAGTTTAGCAAGAAATTGGTTAAAAATAAGATTGCAAATCAAGCAACAGTTATCAGAAAGATACAGCGCCAAAAATATATAATTGATGATTACTTACTCAAAGTTGATCAAGCGCGGAGCATAGATTCTATCCGTGGAATTGAAGGTAATTTTGCTAGTATATATTTTTCAGTTATATTTAAAGATGTAGGTTGGTATAAAAGATCTCCACGCACAAAGCCGGATATTCCAAATTTGCTTTTGGATATTGGTTATACTTTTATGTTTAATTATATCGATGGTATGTTGCGATTATTTGGATTTGATACCTATAAGGGTATTTACCATCAACTATTTTTTCAGCGTAAATCATTAGCCTGCGATCTGATGGAACCGCTTCGGCCGCTTATTGATCGGCATCTAATAAAACAGTACAACCTCAAGGTTATAAATGAAAAAGACTTTAAGTTCAGTCAGGGAAGCTTTAGGATTAAGTCTTTTGATATGCGAAAGAAGTATGCAGATATTTGGCTGAAGTTGATTATGGAGAATAAGGAAGATATTTATATTTTTATTCTCAATTTTTATCGGTATATGCTTAATCCTGTCAAATACTCTTTTACTGAATTTAGCTATAAATGATTATTGTGTCTTATGATTTTTCTGATGATAAGAGAAGAGCTAAATTTTCTAGATTTCTGGAGCAGTATGGGGATCGTATTCAGTATTCTGTTTTTAAAATCAGAAATAGTAGGCGTGTTATCAATAATATATTGACTGAAATAGAACACTCATATAAAAAGAATTTTGAGAAGACCGACAGCATTTATGTACTTCAGGTGTGTAATGGGTGTATGAAGGGTCTTAAAAGATATGGTTCTGCTGTCCATGAAGAAGAAAGTATTGTATACTTTGGGTGACGGTGTGTCGCTCCTTGAAATAATATTTCGGCTAAAGGTAGAAGCCGACTGTAAAGATTATTGTAAACCTTTGTCTTAATTTTTTTGGGACAGAGGGATTAAACTTAAGTATGGAGCTTAAATATAAGGAAAACATGATATTTATCGTGGAGAAGTCCCAGAATTATTTTGAATTGCTGGTTGTATCTTCTCCGCGTAATATCAACCCTTTCGTGGTTTAATCCTTATAGTAGATTTCTACTTTTGTAGATTTAAAATGTTTATCGCCAGAGAGCTCAGTTTAATCCTTATAGTAGATTTCTACTTTTGTAGATATCAATCCCTTCACGAGATAGGCAAAGGTTTAATCCTTATAGTAGATTTCTACTTTTGTAGATGCTATGCTCACCGCGTAGCCGTTTCATGTTTAATCCTTATAGTAGATTTCTACTTTTGTAGATTGTCCTTGCTCCATCTGAACATGACTGAGTTTAATCCTTATAGTAGATTTCTACTTTTGTAGATTTAGAAGCTGGTGCAAAAACTGTAAAGTTTAATCCTTATAGTAGATTTCTACTTTTGTAGATAGTGATCTTCTGCCTGCGTAGGGTCAATTGTTTAATCCTTATAGTAGATTTCTACTTTTGTAGATACAGTGACTACTCCATACTTACCTAGTTTAATCCTTATAGTAGATTTCTACTTTTGTAGATTTTAGGCACAGCTTCCATCAATCCGTTGTTTAATCCTTATAGTAGATTTCTACTTTTGTAGATGGGTATCTCCTCTACCTCCGATAAGTAGTTTAATCCTTATAGTAGATTTCTACTTTTGTAGATATTTTATCTGTCGTATTTTTTTCGGTTGTTTAATCCTTATAGTAGATTTCTACTTTTGTAGATAGGGGTGCAGACTTGGGGGATGCAAAGTTTAATCCTTATAGTAGATTTCTACTTTTGTAGATAAATGAGTGTCTTCCAATACTTTTGAGTTTAATCCTTATAGTAGATTTCTACTTTTGTAGATTTACGAGCTTTCTTATTTTAGAAAATGTTTAATCCTTATAGTAGATTTCTACTTTTGTAGATTGGATGGGTACAAGTATGGGGACCAGTTTAATCCTTATAGTAGATTTCTACTTTTGTAGATTTTGACCGGCTTGAATTCTATTTGGGGTTTAATCCTTATAGTAGATTTCTACTTTTGTAGATTCCATGCCCATTTTGTACCACTACAGTTTAATCCTTATAGTAGATTTCTACTTTTGTAGATATCATATTATCAAAACGGCACTATTCAGGTTTAATCCTTATAGTAGATTTCTACTTTTGTAGATGTTGACCTAGATACGACCAGAGCTAGGTTTAATCCTTATAGTAGATTTCTACTTTTATTAAAGGCTAAGCCTTCCATTTCATGAAGGGCTTAGCCTTATACTCGCTTACTTTGTTAAATCGTGAATGAGTACGTTTAATTCTTGTGGTAGATTTCTACTTTTGATTTGCTTACTTAAGGCAAGGCCATTCATTACATGAAAGTCCTCGCCTTGTCTCGCTTATACTAGAGTTAGTAGTTGTTTCGGCGATTACCGCCACGATAACCGTCGCGTCTGTTATTGTCACGTCTTGGTGGTCGGCGATCTTCTTCTTCTTTTTTTGGATTGTCTACCATGGTTAGATTAATTCTACCTTGATCGTCAATTTCAAATAGAGTTACGTCTATTATGTCTCCTTCTTTAACAATTTCACTTGGATCTTCGACGTACTTGTCTGCCATACGAGAGACATGGACTAATCCTTCTCTTCCGGGTAATACTTCGACAAATGCGCCAAATGGAACAATTCGTTTGACCGTTCCCTTGAATTTATCTCCTACTTTAAGTTCGCGCATCATATTTTGAATGTGATCTGATGCTTGTTTTACTTTTTCGCTATTTAAACCAGATATATTAACAGTTCCGTCGTCTTCAACGTTAACGTCGACTTCAAAAGTAGCTATTATTTCTTTAATATTTGATCCGCCTGGTCCAATAAGCGCGCCGATTTTTTCTTCAGGTATGGTCAGTTGCTGTACTTGTGGAGCATATTGAGAAACTGTTTCGTGGGGCTGAGCTAGTGTTGTAGCCATGTGTTCTAAAATCTGTATACGTACCTCCTTTGCTCTTTCTACCGTTTCTTTTATCATCTTGGGGGTTAGGCCTTTGATTTTTACGTCGAGCTGTACAGCGGTAATTCCATTTTTTGTTCCAGCTACTTTAAAGTCCATGTCACCATTAAAGTCCTCAATGCCCATAATGTCTGTAAGTAGAACATATTTATCGTCACTTTCGACTATAATTCCAGTAGATATGCCAGCAACTGGCGCTTTAAGAGGTACGCCTGCATCCATCAGTGATAAAGTTGATCCGCAAACTGATGCCATGGATGTTGACCCATTGGATGAGAGTATTTCAGATACAACTCTAATTGTGTACGCGAATTCTTCCGGCGAAGGTAATACAGGTATAATTGCTCGCTCCGCCAGTGCACCGTGTCCTATTTCTCGACGCGAAGGGAAGCCAAATCGCCCAGTTTCTCCAACAGAAAATGGTGGCATGCTATAGTGATGCATGTATCTTTTTTTACTCTCACCATTAGCAGATTCGAGCAATTGTTCTTCTCCAGCGGAACCTAGAGTTGTGACAGATAATGCCTGGGTGTTTCCTCTTTGGAATACTGCTGATCCGTGGGTTCGAGTTAATATTCCAACTTCCGAACTTAATGGCCTAAGTTCGGTGGTTTTGCGACCATCTACGCGTATACCTGTGTCTAAAATATTTTTACGAAGTAGTTTTTTACGAAGTTTATCTACAACCTGAGCAATATCCTTTTTTTCAAATTCTTCTTCAAATCGAGCGTGGGCTTGTTCGACAATTCCATCAATCATGGCATTTTCGTCTTTACGCTCAAGCTTATTTGCTTGCTCTACCAATTTGTTTATATCTCCCATGAATTCTTTTTCCATACGCGAAATGAGCTCTTCATCAATCCCCTCAGGAATTGGTTGTTTGGTTGGTTTTACTTCAGCTACTAATTCGTTTATTAGATTAATAACTTTGTCGGATTGGATAAGTGCAGCATTAGCTGCCTCAATAAATACTTCATCAGCTATTTGGTTGGCGCCCCCTTCAAGCATAAGGACTCGATCAGGAAAACCAGATACAACTAAATCAAGACTACTTAAATCACGCTGTTGTATAGAAGGGTTGACTACGAGTTTGTCGTCAATGTAACCCATTCGAACTGCTCCAACTGGCCCGTCCCAGGGTATTGAAGATGCGGCAATTGCAGCGGATGTTGCAATAATAGACAAAACATCTGCATCGGTCTCTTTATCTGTGGATAGCAGAGTTACGATAACTTGTACATCATTTTTGTATGTACTAGGAAATAGCGGTCGGATTGAGCGGTCAATGAGTCTGGCTGTAAGAATATTTTCATCAGTTGGTCTTCCTTCCCTTTTCATCCAACGGGATCCCTTGATGATTCCTCCAGCATACAGTCTTTCCATATAGTCCACAGACAATGGGAAGTAGCCGAGGTCACGTTTGGGCACAGAAGACATAACAGTAGCTAATACTTGGGTGTCACCGTATTGACCTAAAACGGCCATGGTTGCTTGGTGTGCAAAACGGCCAATTTCTAGTGACATTTCACGTCCACCAATGTTTGCTGTTTTTTTAATTATTTTCATTTGGAGTGGGATAGAGGATTATTTTTTATTTCTTCAGTCCTACTTTCTTAATTACTTCTTTATATCTTTCTTCACTCTTTCCTTCAAGGAATTTTAACATACGTCTGCGTTTTGAGATAATCCCCAATAATCCTCTGCGTGTATGTTTGTCATTTGGGTTGTCTGTAAGGTGCTTACTGACACTCTCAATTCTATGAGAAAGAAGTGCGATTTGAACTTCGGGTGAACCAGTGTCGTTGTCATTTAGATGAAACTTAACGATGATTTTTTCTTTATTGCCCTTAGGTGCTGCTTCTGCCTTCTTTTTTAAAACCATGAATGTCATTATATGACAAAAACTTCCTTATGGCAAAAGGACAAAACTAATCTGTAAACTCTTGGACAAACATTTTGCCATAGATGCCTCCATCAATAACTCCAATACCTATTTTTCCGTAGTCCGGGGATAGAATATTAGCTTTGTGTCCGGGCGAATTCATCAACCCTTGATGAGCTAGAGTGACGGTTGGGGCTAGGGCTAGATTTTCTCCAGCAGCAAGATAATTTATGCCGGCATTCTTCATGCGGTCAAATGGTGATTCCTCTTCCGGGTTGTAGTGGGAAAAATAGCCACGAGCAAACATATCTTTGGAATACTCTCTAGCTAGGTCTTGTAGTCTGCCTTGGGCAAATTCCAGAGGAGCAATACCTCTCTCGGTTCGTTCTTGATTTATTAGTTCAAACATTTTGCGCTCTGAAGCTTCGTCAATTGATACTTCGGTTTGAGTAAAGTGTAGCTCGACTGTCTCTTCAGAAGTTGGTTGAACTGTAAGGAAGGTCAGTGTTTCTTCAACAGCGCTGCCAAATACAGTATTGAGCTGTTTTTCAATACCTTGGGTATTTCGTACAAGTGGTCCACCAAGTTTGGAGATTAAGATGGTGTTCTTAATTGACCCTTGAATGGGTAAAGTGATAAACAGTGTGAGTATAAAGGCAGTGATAATAACCGTATTGGTGATGGCAGGCAGGACCCCTAAAACTTTAACTGTTTGATTGGCTCTCCACTCAAATGGAATCAATACGACTAATCTACGCAATGTGAGCGAGAGGATAAGCTCTGTGGCAAATCCCACAAATAGGAATCCGAGAGCATGAGCTATTCCAAGTGGTAAATTAAAGTTAATTTGCAACAATACAGCTGCTAAATCATACAGCTGAATGGCGGTAAAAAATGAGAAGGTAAAACTAAGTAGGTCTAATAGGCCTAGTATTAGGCCTCTTCTCACTCCATCGAGTATATATATAGTAAGAACAGCGATGATTATTAAATCAACCCAGTTGCCATTCAGTGTTAGTGGTGTTTGCATGCTAAAATTAGAAATATACTAATGAAACAATTCAAGTTTAATTTTAGCATCTTTAGGAAGCTAAATAAAAAGTTTCGTATCTACATCATCTTGGCTGTAGTAATTATGGTGGCGATAAGCGTAGTATTGTACACCTGGATTTTAAAAGACCTACCTTCACCTTCTGATCTTTATTCATATGACCTGCCACAAACTACCAAGATTTATGACCGCAAAGGAGAGCTGTTATTTAAGATCTTTACAGATCAGGACCGGACAGTTGTACCATTAGAACAGATCCCTTTATACTTACAGCAAGCCACAATTTCTATTGAAGACAAAGATTTTTATCATCACCCAGGAATAAATCCAGTTGGTGGAATTTTGCGTGCGGCAAGTTCGAGTATTACTAAAGGTAGGTTAGAAGGTGGGTCAACCATAACTCAGCAATTGATGAAAAATACGTTGCTTACTCCTGAACGTACCATTACTCGCAAGCTTAAAGAAATAGCTCTGTCTCTATGGGCAGAAGTGCTATATTCTAAAGAAGAAATACTGGAGATGTATTTGAACACAGTCCCATATGGAGGAACGGCTTGGGGTGTTGAGTCAGCAGCTAAGCGCTATTACAATAAAAAGGTTGCTGATTTAACGCTTGGAGAATCAGCACTACTGGCAGGTTTGCCGGTTGCTCCAACAAGGGTGTCTCCTTTTGGGAACAATCCTGAACTAGCACGTGATCGTCAAAAACTAGTGTTGAATCGCATGGTAGAGGAAGGTTACATTACAGAAGAAGAAGCGGATAAAGCTAAGGCAGAAGAGATAAAATTTGCAGAGAATCGTACAGGTATTAGGGCTCCACATTTTGTGATGTTTGTGAGGGAAAAGTTAGCTGAGAAATATGGAGAGCAAGTAATAGAAAAAGCCGGAATTAGCGTTACCACAACGTTGGATTTATCTATTCAGGAGATGGCAGAAGAAATTGTTGCTTCAGAAGTGGCTGATATTGCCAAGTACGACGTAGGTAATGGAGCTGCGCTAGTAACACGCCCAGCAACTGGTGAAATATTAGCCATGGTGGGTTCGAGTGATTATTTAGCTAGTGATTCAGGTAGGTTTAATGTAACTACAGCACTTCGTCAACCAGGATCATCAATTAAGCCCATTATGTATGCAACTGGAATTGAGACAAGAAAACTAACAGCAGCTTCTCCCATTCATGATGAGCCAACTTGTTTTACGGTACCCAACCAAGAGGTGTATTGTCCACAGAACTATGATGGACAGTTTCATGGCATAACATATACCAGGTTTGCTCTAGCCAATTCATATAATATTCCAGCTGTTAAATCTCTATATCATATAGGTTTGGAAACAATGATAGCTACAGCGTCTGCGATGGGCATAGATACATTTAAGGATACATCGCGTTATGGTTTATCCCTAACCCTTGGTGGTGGAGAAGTTACTATGATAGACATGGCTGAAGCATTTGGAGTGTTTTCTAACGGAGGAATAAAAAAAGACTTAATTTATGTTTTAAGAGTTAAAGACAATAAAGGAGAAATAATATATGAACAAGATAAAGAGAGCTTAAATGTAGTTTCTCAACTAGAAATTGTTGGAAAAAGAGTGCTGTCTCGTGAAACGGCTTTTATAATTTCTCATATTCTATATGATAATGGTGCACGCTCTTCTGCTTTTGGCTCTAACTCCGAGTTGGTAGTACGTGGTCATCCTGAAGTATCTGTTAAAACTGGAACGACGAATGATTTAAGAGATAACTGGACCATTGGTTATAATCAAGATTATTTAGTAGCAGCTTGGGTTGGTAATAATGATAATTCTCCAATGAATCGAAATGTAGTTTCAGGAGTTACAGGTGCGGCTCCTATATGGAATGAGATTATGACGAATTTGCTTGTAGACAGTAAGCAAACTTGGCCTGCAATACCTAGTGGTGTAATTGGCCGAAGTATTTGCACTCTGTCTTCAAACTTACCCTCTAGTGAAGGGGAAACCTGCCCAACGCGGTTTGAGTATTTTATAAAAGGAACAGAGCCTACTGATGTGGAAAATCTGCGCCGAGTTGTAAATATAGATAAGACAACAGGTAGATTAGCAACAAGTGATACACCTTCCGAGAATATTGAGCAGCAGGAAAAAAGTATAGTTTACGATATAACAGGTAAACCGTATTGTGTAGATTGTCCTCCGCCAGAGTCTCCAACTATTCTTACAGAAAAAGCACCAGAATAAGTATCCTATAATTCATGGTAGAATACCCTTAATTCTTTTGTCCAGATATTACTCTAATGGATGTGTTGTGGAAAATAACATATAGATTGCTCTATTTATTGGCGTACGCTCTAATATTAATTGGAGGAGTAGTGCGCAGGATTATAGATTTAGTTTTTAGACCTATAAGATATATTGGTATGCTGCTTTTGCAGCTATTCTATTTTAAGAAAAAAAAGAAACCTAAAATAGAAAGAACCAGATTGGTTTTGAGTTTTCAGTCGCTAAGGTGGTTTGTATTGGGAGTTATATTTACTATGTTATTTGTGGGAGTGCCGTTTATAGTTGTGAGTTGGTTACGCCAACTACCCGATCCACATACGTTATCTCAGATGAAGCTTCCAGCTACAACAAAGTTCTATGATAGTAATGGTAAATTGTTATATGAGCTCTATGCTGACATAGATAGGCGTCCGGTAGCTTTAGACAAGATTCCTCAAGATATTGTTAATGCAACAATTGCGGTAGAAGACCAGGAGTTTTACCATCATTTGGGTTTTTCACTCCGAGGAATGTTTCGAGCAGCTAGAGAGATTATTCTTAATAAGAAATTACAAGGAGGCTCAACAATAACTCAGCAGCTGATTAAAAATACATTACTTACACCTGAAACAACTATCTCGCGTAAATTAAAAGAAGTTGTGATTGCCTCGTGGGCAGAGATTATCTACTCTAAGGATGAGATATTGTCGATGTATCTAAATAATGTCCCATACGGAGGAACAGCCTGGGGAATAAGAGCGGCTTCAGAAAAATATTTTGGTACAGATGTTACTGAGCTGACACTTGCTCAATCAGCGCTATTGGCGGGTCTACCTGCTGCCCCAACTACCTATTCCCCCTTTGGTGCCAATCCAGAGCTTGCAAAGAAGCGCCAGGAACTTGTTCTTTCCCAGATGTTTCAAATGGGATATATAACTGAACAAGAGCGCGAGAGAGCTAAGCAAGAACAGTTAAACTTTACACAACCAGGTAACACAATAAGTGCACCGCATTTTGTTATGTATACAAAACAAGTATTAGACGATCTACTTGGTCCTCGTATTGTAGAGCAAGGAGGTCTGCAAATCACTACTACTTTAGATCTAGATCTGCAAAATGTTGCGCAAGAGATAGTTCAAGAAGAACTAGCAAAACTTGCTCGTTTAAATGTAGGAAATGCTGCTGTTTTAGTAACAAAGCCAGAGACGGGTGAAATTGTAGCAATGGTTGGATCGCGTGATTACTATGATGAATTAAATGATGGAAATGTTAATATAACAACATCGTTGCAGCAACCAGGGTCATCAATTAAGCCGATAAACTACGTTGCAGCACTGCAAAATGGAATGACTGCAGCTACATTAATTAACGATAGCCCAATTAGCTATGTTCAACCAAATGGAAAAGTATATAGTCCAGTTAACTATGATGGCCGTTTTCATGGAATTGTGCCTCTACGTTGGGCTCTAGCTAATTCATACAACATTCCTGCAGTTAAAGTCTTAGACAAAATTGGAGTGTCTTCCATGGTTGAACAAGGACAAGCTATGGGGATAGATAGCTGGGAAGATAGTTCGCGCTTTGGCTTATCTTTAACATTGGGTGGTGGAGAAGTTACGATGTTGGATATGGCCGAAGCTTATGGAGTATTTGCAAATGGGGGTAAATTAATGGAGCTGTTACCAGTATTAGAGATTGAAGATTTTCAAGGAAAATCTCTTGATGATTTTGCAATTGATCGTAAACAAGAGCAGGTAATTCCTGAAGGTGCAGCTTTTATAATCTCTGATATCTTGGCAGATAACGCGTCTCGAAGCCGTGCATTTGGTGTTAATTCACTACTACATATTCCAGGTAAATATGTGTCCGTTAAAACAGGGACCTCTAATGAAAAAAGAGATAACTGGACAGTTGGATATACCAAAGATTTTGTAGTAGTGGTCTGGGTAGGTAATAATGATAACTCACCCATGCATCCCACTTTAACCTCAGGTATTACGGGCGCAACACCAATCTGGCGTCGTGTTATGGACTATCTTTTGGAAGACAGAGAAGCTTTACCTCCAGCCCAACCTGATGATGTAGTGAGAATTCCTTGCTATGGAAGGTATGAATACTTCATCAAAGGAACAGCACCTGTGCGTGGTTGTGGTATTTGGCCAAAATTCAGTCCCTCATCCTCTCCCACCCCAACACAATAAAAATAACCTCAAAAGGTCTGACCTTGCGAGTTTAAATATGATATACTAGGTAAAATGCCTTCTAAGAATCGTGTTAAACAGTACGTAACTGATAGCATCTATCACTGTTATAACCGTGGGGTTGAAAAGAGGATAATATTTCTGGAAAAGGTAGACTATTTAGTGTTTTTAAGCTATTTAAAAGAGTATCTATCGCCAATAGATAAAAGGGGTATCCAAAATCAACTGTCTGATCTGAATATTGACTACAAGAAGCGAGAAAAGCTAGTTCGACAACTGGAGATAAAAAATTACGCAGACAGAGTTTCACTATTAGCATATTGCTTGATGCCAAATCATTTCCATCTATTACTATATCAAACAGACGGTAAGGCTATACAGGAATTTATGCAGTCACTTATGACTCGTTTTACAATGTATATTAACAAGAAATACAATCGAGTAGGACCTTTGTTTCAGGGAGTATATAAAGGAGTATTAGTTATAAGTGATGAACAATTAGTTCATCTCTCTTACTACATTCACGCACAAGCTATATTGAACTCAAAAGGTCAGACCTTGCGAGTTCAAAAACCAAGTTCTTTGCCGAATTACTTGGGACAAATAAACCAGTTATGGGTAAAACCAGAGCGTATACTTAGTTGGTTTGATCAAGGTAGCTCAGGAGACATGTATAGTAGTTATCAGGAGTTTATGTCTCTTCCAACTAATAAAGTGGCGCTAATTTCTGAATTACTGCTAGAATAAACTCAAAAGGTCTGACCTTTTGAGTTCAAATTTAATGTTTTACGTCAAAAAGAAGAAAAATAAATTGAACAGAGATAAAAAAAGCTAAAAATTTGCAATTATTGTAACCAAATCATCATCGCTTAAACTTTTATCGTTTGTAAAAATTTGTATTGTACTTTCGAATTTATCATAAAAGATTTGGTCATATTCTGGGCTTGCGCCTTCTCTTTGAAAATAGCAAATTTCAGCATTAACAACAGTCTTGGTTGGACCATTACATGACCAGTCAAACTTATTCATTTGTGTTATTTGGATTTCCTTATCACCTTTCTCGAGTTTAGAAATAAAAATCTCTCCATCTTCTGTTTGTTGTTTCTGGTAGTTCTTAGTGAGTACATAGCCCTTTGGTACATATTCTGGTGGGTTAAGTCTATACAGAATGCCTTCTGTAACATCTGGCAGGCCCATATAAAGGGCAAACAGACCGAAAGCTATCCCCACAATTCCTATTAATAAATTTCTCTTCTTAGCCATGATCAATATTGCAGTCTTCTAAACTATCTTTAGTATTTTTTAATTATTTGAAAATGTCAAGCTGTGCATTAATTAGCTCAGAAGGTCAGACCTTTTGAGCTAATATTCGAGTTGAGCTTAACCTTATATTCGCTTACTTTGTTAAGTTGTGGTTTTGACAATGTGAACCTAAAATGTTAAACCTAAGGTAGAAGATATGAGCGTTATAAGGAGGCTATTTTTATTGATTATACTTATTATTCTTGCATCCGGGGCAACGGCTGCATATTTTAGTGATCAAGAAACTAGCTCAAATAATAAAGTTACAGCTGGTACACTAGAAATTGGTACTCCGGTGGATATTGATTTTAATGTGAGCGGGGCTGTTCCGGGTGATGTCTTTACAGGAGACCAGAATCCATATGATATAGGTAATGAAGGCAGCGTGGATGCGGATCATGTTGAGATTACCGTTACCAATACTGTTACCGATGTTAGATAGTAATGCTGATCCAGATATCGACGAAGAGATAATTGTGGACAAGTTATTATATGGTTCTTTTGATGTCAAAGCAGCTATAACGGGAAATTCAGGTGCAACCAGTTATGAAAGTGGTGGATATGGGATAAGATTGGAGAATGGGAGTTTATTGGGTTTGTTATTGGATGCAGGTGGCAATATTACACTTAACCGCTGGGAGTCATATGTTCTTGAGATCTATGATGTTGCTTCAGTTGACTTAGTTCCCGATGGATTAGCCGGAACAACGTCTGCTAATTTTGATGTAGACTTGAAGCTTGATGAGACGGCGGGAAATGAATATCAAGGTGATAGTCTAAACATTACATTTAGTTTTACATTAAACCAGCATTCAAGCCAGTAATGATTAAAACATGGAAGATTGTTGTAGTTGGTAGCAAATGGTGCTTAACGGTGTTGGTTGTAGCTGCGACAATTCTTTTGATTATTACCACATTTCATGCTTCACCAAAATACAGACTACTAGCGGTTAAATCTGGTTCAATGCAGCCTGCTATCCACGAAGGTAGCTTAATTCTTACAGAAAAGAAAGATATTTATTCGATTGGCGATGTTATTGCGTATAAATTAGACAAGGAAGTGGTAACGCATCGAATCTTTGCATATCATAATACAGCTTCGGGTGAGAGATATATTACCAAGGGAGATGCCAATAATGTAGCGGATCCAAATCCAGTTAATTATCCTAATATTCTAGGAAGACAGATTAAACAGATTCCATGGTTGGGTTATCTGGTTTCTTTCACAAAGCAACCTCTCGGTTTTATTCTGCTTATTATTATTCCATCGACAGTTATTGTCTATCAGGAACTGGTTGGTTTAAAACAGCACTTGTTTAAGAAGAAAATAGCGCATTTAGCCATCGCTTGTGTAATTGTGTTAGGTTTACATAGTGAGTTAACTAATTCATATTTTGCAGAATCAGCAAGTAGTAGTAACAATTTAATTGCGGCAGCTAGTTCATTTAGTTCGAGCTTGGACGTAGGTAATCTATCTATTAAGGTTTATTTTTGTCCAATAGGAACAAGTATTGGAGTGGATCAACAATCTGATTCTAATGGGAATGCAACTATACCAGATAGTTGTAGCGAGGCTGGTAGTAATATTCACTTTAGAGCCACTAACAATGTAGCTGATGGCGATGATTCCCCGCCCGATGACGATGAATTTGATGTTTTTGATTACAGTACCGATGCTAGTGGGACAATATCTATCTTGGATTATGGATTGGGCACTTTGGGTGTTGCTGAATTTCCTGTGGATGGAGATAGGCTTGCTGACTTTATGCTTCTAGGTTTCTTATGCAGTAATAGCGCTGGTGATTATGATAATAATTATGAACTAGCTACAATCAATGTAGGATCAACAACATATTGTAATGCATATAATCTATCGTTTGGAGGAGGTTCTCCATTTTAGAATTATGAATAAGATTATATATATATTAATACTTTTATTTTTGTTTGGTGTATCGGCTTTGCCAGTAGCTGCAGTAACCAAACAGTCTGGATCTATAAAGTTAACCCTAGATGAGCCCCTATATGCTTCAACAATAGCTTGGTATCCGGGTTTGGTAGTATCAAAAACTATCACAGTAAATAATACTAGTGGAGATAAAAAGGAGCTAAGTTTTCAGGCAATAAATACTAGTCAGACAGGGGCTATGGCTGGCGTGTTGTATTTTAATGTTCAGCAGAATTCTACTAATCTATATGGAGCAAGTAATAGCAAGACATTGCAAAACTTCTGGGATGCAGGTGAGGTAAAGATGTTGGACGTCTCTGGCAGTAGTACAACGACTCTTACCATTAACATAGCTATGAATGAGACTGCGGGTAATGAATACCAAGGAAAACAGGCTTTATTTGATCTGAACATAGGGTTTGTAGGGGAAGCACCCGTTACGGTAACTAGTAGTTCAAATAACACATGTGGTGACTCTAAGCCATCTGTTCCTGGAACGCTAACCGGGGCGGTTGGACCTGAAGATGGTCAAGTTACTCTAAGCTGGGGAAAACCTACAGGAAATTTTACTTATTTCCTATTAGCATATAGCGACAGCTCCAGTTTTCCTCCTAAATGGGGGAATCCAAATATTGGAAAAGATGTAGTATATGTTGTTTCTGGTTTGGGCACAGGAGATTACTATTTTTGGGTAAGAGCAGGGAATGGATGTATGCCAGGTGATTTTGTGGGACCAACTGCTGTGACAATCTCTTCTGGAGCTCCCGGATCTATTGTTGGGCAACCGGCTTCTGGTTTTGCTCCTGGAGTGTTAGGAGAGACAACTGAGAATGAAGCGCCTAATTTAGTTTTAAAAGAAACTAAAAAAGAGAATAACAAAGGAGAAGTTAGAGGATCAGAGATAAAAGATATATTTAATGATTTTGAGGAAGATGGCAAATCTTTTAACTGGGTTTCCCCTTTAACAATAGGTGGCCTTATCCTGTTAGGAATCATACTGGGCTATTTCTATCTTCGGAAGGATTAACGAGTTTTTTATTTAACACCCGGTGTTAACACCGGGTGTTGGTAGATTAAATTAATAGATCTGTTAAAATAACTTTGTATGGTTGTACGAAAAACTGTTCAGATTGGTGACCCTAGGTTGAAGGCAAAAAATGTTGAAATTAAGGATTTTTCTGGTAAAAAACTTGAAGCACTTATTCAGGATTTAACAGATACAATGCATGATGCAGATCTTATTGGAATTGCTGCTTGCCAGGGTTGAAGTGCTAGATATTAACTGTAAGAAATTTAGTTTTATAGCTGACGGTATTTTGGGGAGAGTTATTCAGTATGAAGTAGATCATGTAAATGGAATAGAGTTTCTAGCAAAAGTAGTAGACCAGAGCAAAATGTTGACACTTGAGCAATATTTAGAACAGATTATTAAACCAGATCCAAAATATAATGAGGTTTTGAAGATTGCAATTAAAGAAATTAGGTATCTATCATATTAAAGGCCTTGCCTTTAATATGATTATAACTTGGTTATGTAAGTTTGATCAATTATCAATTATTTCACTAGATTTACAAGACTAATAGTAGAATCTTTAAGCGCATGACGAATAACATATACACTTTTCATGCTTTGATTATATATCAATAGCCTTGCGAGAGTCTTGCGCTTTTATTAAAGGCAAGGCCTTTAATAAAGTTTGTGATACAATTCTTTCATGCAATTGAATAAAGATAAAGACTACATGGCATTTACTATAGAACGGCAATGAAAGCAAAGATAAGCATCATCACTTTGGGTGTTTCTAACTTTGAAAAATCGCTTCAGTTTTATTCTAAAGGACTTGGATTTAAACCGCATGGCTATAACGAAAAAGATGAATATGTAATGCTGGAAATGGAAGGAACATATCTTGCATTGTGTCCCAAAGACATGCTCATTAAAGATGTTACATTGCCGATCATCGATCCTGGTCTTTCTCCCATAACTCTTGCTCATAATGTTGTTTCAAAAGAAGAAGTGGATAGGGTATATAAAGAAGCACTTAATGCTGGTGCAAAACTAATCAAAAAGCCACAAGATGTCTTCTGGGGAGGCTATTCAGGATATTTTGCAGATCCTGATGGGTATCTCTGGGAAGTAGCATATAACCCTTTTACTGATTTAAGTTAAGGCTTGATTATGTCCTTTTCTAATTGTATTATGTTTTTTGGATGTTGATATAATATAATATGAGCAAACTGGTATCTACAAATCCATCTAGGAATTATGAAGTGATTGGTGAGGTTGAAATATCATCTAAGCTTGAGATTAGAGAAGCAGCTGCGCTTGCACAAGTTGCGAAACTGCAATGGAAAGAAACTCCACTATCTGAGCGAATAACTATTCTACGGAGTGTATTTGATTTATTTAAGGATAAGAAAAATATTGAAAAGTTAGCCAAGTTGGCTTCTCAAGAAATGGGGATGCCGATCAAAGAATCAAGAGAAGACTTTATGTACGGAAATAGAAATCTGGATTGGTATTTAGATCATGCAACGGCGTATCTATCGCCCGAAGTTACATATGAAGATGATAACGAGATTCACGCTGTTTATCGGGAACCGTACGGAGTAACAGCTGTTATAGTTCCGTGGAATTTTCCTTTTTCTAATTTTGTGTGGCAGTGTGGTCAGAACCTAATTGCTGGTAATGTGATTGTTTTTAAAGGTTCAGAAGAGGTTCCCTTGTTCAGTAAAGCTCTGGAAGAGATTATGTTAAGTTCTCTTTTACCCAAAGGCGTGTTTAATGTTATTTATGGAGATGGGAAAGTTGGAGATCAACTAGTACATGAGAATATTGATTTAATTTGCTTTACTGGTAGTACTAATACTGGTAAGTACCTGTATAAAGTAGCAGCAGAAAAATTTATTCCTGTTGTCATGGAGCTAGGTGGATCGGCTCCTGGTGTAATATTTGAAGATGCGGACATTTCTGGTGTAATTGAAACTATTGTTATGAATAGATTTATGAATTGCGGACAGATATGTGATGGTCTTAAAAGGTTAATAGTACACAAAAATGTATATTCTCAAGTTCTTAAGCAATTAAAAGAAATTTTTGAGAATAATATAATTGGAGAAGCCGAATCTGATAAAACCCAAATGGGTCCACTTGTTTCTCAAAGACAATTAGACTTGCTTGAAGAGCAAGTGGGGGATGCCCTTTCTAAGGGAGCAAAGGTAGAAATTGGTGGGAAAATACCTAAGAGATTAAAGGGTGCTTATTATGAACCAACTTTGTTAACCAATGTTAAGCAAAATATGCGAGTATGGACGGAAGAAGTGTTTGGACCTGTATTGCCAATCGTTACTTTTGAAACAGAAGAAGAGGCAGTAGAATTAGCAAACGATACAAAGTATGGTTTGGGGTCTTATGTATTTACGTCTGATAAAGAAAGATTTCAACGAGTAGCTATGAAACTTCAAGCGGGTATGGTTAGCTTGAATAACACGAGCTATGTTATGGCATGCAACCCATTTGGAGGGTATAAGGAGTCAGGATTAGGCAGAGAGCATGGATCATATGGGTTTCATGATATTACCCAAGTCAAAGTTGTTTCCAGAGAAAAATAAAACTATCTGCATGATGTATAGTTTCATACTTTCTCAGTAACTCTATACTCCAGACGTTTACCAAGCATTAATCTGGTGTGGGCGTCAAGGCCTGGGAGAGCGGAAAGGAAGAAGGAAACTACTGGTAAGCTAAGCCATTGTACAAAAAGAAAAGGAACTTTCCAGCGAGGGAAATGAGCTGGTCTTTTGGGTCTGGTTTTGGTATCTACAATTATTACGATTAAAAGTAAAACTGCACTTATAGTTAGAATAAATGAGGATATCTGAGAGAGATTATGACCTAGTACTGTACGAGCAAAATATGGGTTAACTAGAGTTGGAAGAGTACTTCCTAGTGTTAGGATAAACCAGTTTGTAGGCCAGATAATATGAGTTTCCAGTACATAAAGAAGACGAGTGGTGCGGTCAATAATACTTATCTCTGGATGAAGAAAATAGTTTCTGATAACGTTTGGTAAATCTGACACTCCCCAAGCCCAGCGTTTTTGTTGCTCGTATTGGTTGATAAGTGTTTTTTTGAGCGTGGATGACTGTGCAGCTTGGACTAATGTTGGCAAGAAGATAGGTATTGCACGCACCTTTTCACCCTTAGCAAAATAGGTCTTGAAGAAGAGGTGATAGTCTTCGGGAATAATATCAACAGACCAGAAGCCAACTTCGGCAACAGTTTTGAGCGAAAGGCTGTAGGTTGAATAATTAATAAGTCTTTTACCTTGTTTCAGCAGTGATAAGGAGAACATGCTTCCAATTGTGTTAATAACACGAATAGGAAGCGGCACTTCCCAGATATTAGAATAATACATAATACCTGTCTGATAAAAATGATAATCTCGGTCTAAATCGGTTAGAAACTTGTATGTTAAGTAGGAATAATAGGAAGGATGTAGTTGGGCATCAGCATCTGCTGAGGTGACAGTTGTTAAGCTTTCATCCCAGCCTAGCTGTTTACACTTTTTATGTGCGAAGCGACCAGCAAAGGCCATATTAGATGATTTTCCGGCAATTTCCCCAGGGAGTATAGAATGTTTTGTAATCCAGAAATTTCCAAACTTATGCCCGTATTTTTGCTTAAGAAGGTTGCCGATCTCTTCAACCTCTTTATCTCTACTTTCAGTGGCTAGGATGATTGAAATATATTTAAGAGGAAATGTCTGCTTTGTTAAGTTGCTTATAGTTTGCTCAAGAATACTATATGGCTCCTTGTATTCGGGGATAATAATTACATGGTTAATGTCCTGCCAGTTTGCAACTGATTTTGCCTCTTTAAACCAATCTATGCGTCCATGCGCCACCATTGTTAGGTACGAGCGAATTGCATAGTATGCGAGAGTAGCCGATTTAAAGAACCAATAGATATCGAAAGTGATAATAAAGTAAGCTACCACAGCTGGATGCCAAAATGATAACCATAAAGGAAAAGTTATGAGAAGCCATGAAAAAGCTGGAATGATAATTTCTATAAATCTTTGAGTTTTAACTGGGTAACGTCTAAATATTCGCTGTACCATAATTACTCTAATCGTGGAAATAGTACTCCCCCTTTTGTTATTGTGCCTGACAGTTGTTTAATAATAGTATTTGCTGTGCTAGGTAAGAATGGCTTAAGGTTGTAGGCAATAATTTTAATTTCCAGAATTATATCCATTAATGAATTGGATAACTTATCTCCTTCAAGTTTCCATGGTTTGCGTTTGTCTATTTTTTTATCTAGACTAGTTATCTTGTCATTCCAGATAAATTCTAAAGCTTGATCAAAGCGGTATACTTTGAGATATCTTTCTACTTCTGGATACAGCTTAAGCTCAATATCACTTATGGATAGCTTGGCTTTGGCCGCTAAAGTGCTCACTCTTGCAACTAAATTACCAAGCCCGTTGGCCAGATCTGCATTGTATAATTCTTGAAATCTACTACTGCTAAAATCACCATCGCTATAACTAGGAATCTCTCTTAGGAGATAATATCGAAGTGGGTCAACTCCATATTTTTTTATAAGCTCAAATGGATCTACAACATTTCCGATAGTTTTACTCATTTTTTGTCCTTCAACGGTAATATATCCGTGAGCAAAGATTTCTTTAGGTAGTTTCAGCCCAGCAGATAACAAAAATGCTATCCAATAAACTGCGTGGAAACGAATTATTCCTTTGCCAATAACGTGTATATCTGCAGGCCACCACTTGCTATATGACTTTTCATCCCAGCCAAATCCAATTCCAGATTGGTAGATGTTTAAGGCGTCAAACCAGACATAAATTCTTTGGCTATCGTCTCCTGGAACAGGTACTCCCCAGTTTTTAGCTCTTTCGTTTGAACGAGAAATGCTAATATCTTTTAACCCTTGTTTTAGAAATCCGAGTACCTCGTTCTTGCGTGTTTGAGGAAGGATCTTTAGTTTATCATTAGATATTAGCTCAATTAGTTGTTTTTCATATTTTGAGAGTTTGAAGAAATAATTTTCTTCTTCAACTACTTCAAGTTCCTTTCCAGGGTGTTCAAAACATTCGCCATTTTCATTGAGTTCGTCTTTATCATAGAAAGTTTCACACCCCACACAGTAGGGGCCTTTGTATGTCTTGCTATAGATGTCTCCTGCTTTTGCACATAATTCCCATAACTTTTGACTAGAAGGAAAATGTATTTTTGCGTCGCTTCCTTTTTGGAAAATATCGTATTCAACATTTAGTTTTTTAGCTAAATCTAGAAATACTGCTGTATTTTCATCAACAAATTCCTGCACAGCTTTTCCAACTACTTCTGCAGCTTGTACATTTTTGAGTGCGTTTTCATCTCCTCCAGAGAGAAACATAACCTCTTGCCCGAGTAATTTATGATAGCGAGCAATTGTGTCTCCTTGTAAGAATTCAAGAGCGTGTCCGATGTGTGGAGCAGCGTTTACATAAGGAATTGCAGTTGTGACATAATATTTGCTCATTAGCTATATTTTAGCAGACTCTAGCGGAAACACGAGCTTTCTGGTAAAATTACCCTTCGTTTGTTTAAGTATTAATTATGCCAACAATAAATCAATTAGTTCGCTATGGTCGAAAAACACCTAAGAAAAAGGTTAAGGCAACGGCCTTGCGAAAAATGTATAACTCATTAACTCGCAAAACGCGTGAAGTTCCTGCCCCACAAAAGCGAGGCGTGGTGACGTTGGTTAAGACAATGACGCCAAAAAAACCAAATTCTGCACTTCGCAAAGTAGCTAGAGTACGTCTTTCTAATAGGCAAGAGATTACAGCGTATATTCAAGGTGAAGGACATAATCTTGGTGAGCACAATGTTGTGCTTGTCCGTGGAGGACGTGTCAAAGATTTACCAGGAGTTAAATATCATTTAGTTCGTGGTACTCAAGATTTGGAAGGTGTGGTTGGTCGCAAGTCTTCTCGTTCAAAATATGGGACTAAGAAGAGTGGGCAATCTAATGCTGCAGCACCAGCAAGGCAATCTGTACAACCAGCAGCAGATGTTGCGTCAGCCACGGAGGAAGAATAAATTATGCCAAGATCTAAAAAAGCAAAAATTCGTGAGCCAAAGCCAGACCCTATCTATAATAGCCAGATGGTGACAAGGCTAGTTAATGCATCAATGAAAAGTGGTAAAAAGAAAGTGGTAGAACGCCACATTTATGCTGCTTTAGAGCTGATTGCCGGCAAAGATAAGCAAAAAGATCCAATAGTCATACTGGAAGCTGCTATTGAAAACGTAGGTCCAACTAAAAAAGTTCGTCCTCGGAGAGTGGGGGGAGCTTCTTACTTGGTGCCAGTTTCCGTAAGTGCCAGGCAGCGATTATCTTTAGCAATGCGCTGGATTGTGGGTGCTGCAAATTCTCGATCAGGTCCTGAGAATAGAACATATAAAGCTAAGTTGGTGGCAGAACTCTTGGATGCAGCAGATAATAAAGGTGGAGCAGTAGAAAAGAAAGAGAATATGCACAAAGTAGCTGAAGCAAACAAAGCATTCGCACATTTCCGCTGGTAAGGCCATGGCAGACAAGAATACACGCGATTTTCCGTTAGATAGAGTTCGAAATATTGGAGTTATTGCCCATATTGATGCGGGTAAAACTACAACAACTGAGAGAATTCTGTATTACACTGGTAAAACCTATAAAATTGGCGAAGTCCATGAAGGCGCAGCTGTCATGGACTGGATGGTGCAAGAGCAAGAGCGAGGAATCACTATTACCTCTGCTGCTACAACAACATTTTGGAAAAATGTACGTATTAATATTATAGATACCCCAGGACACGTTGATTTCACAGCTGAAGTTGAGCGCTCGCTTCGCGTATTGGATGGAGCGGTAACTGTATTAGACGCTGAAGAAGGAGTTCAGAGTCAGTCAGAGACTGTCTGGAATCAGGCTAATAAATATAAAGTTCCTCGAGTTTGTTTTATTAATAAAATGGACAAAGTTGGAGCAGACTTTTTTGCAACAGTCCAGGATATTATTGATCGTTTGGGGGCAAATCCAGCGATTGTAATGTTGCCAATTGGAGCAGAAAATGACTTTAAAGGGATGGTTAATTTATTAGAGGAAAAAGCTTTGATCTGGTCTGGAAGTGATATGGATGCAAGTTACGAAGAGGTAGATATCCCCACAGATATGCAAGAGCTGGTAGAGAAGTATCGCAAGATACTTATTGAGCAGGTAGCCGAAACAGACGACACTTTAACGGAGAAGTTTCTTAATGGAGAAGAAATAAGTAAGGAAGATATAAAAAGTGCACTAAGAAAAGCTACTATAGCTTATAAATTAGTTCCTATTTACTGCGGATCTTCCCTTAAAAATAAAGGCATCCAACCTCTACTTGATGCTGTAATAGATTATCTTCCTTCACCACAAGATGTACCACCGATGGAAGGTAAAGATCCGCAAACGGGAGTAAGTGTTGTGCGTAAACCAAGTAAGGATGAGCCATTTTCTGCCTTAGTGTTTAAGATTCAACTGGATCCACATGTTGGGCAACTTGCTTACGCTCGGATTTACTCAGGAAAATTGGAATCAGGCTCATACATTAATAATGTTACCAAAGATAAGCAAGAAAGAGTGGGACGCATATTACTCATGCATGCAAATACTAGAGAAGACGTGAAAGAGGCATTTGCGGGTGAAATAGTGGCGTTAGTAGGCTTAAAAAATGCTAGTACAGGCGATACATTAACGGATAAAGATCATCAGATATTACTAGAGACAATTTCTTTTCCAGAAACAGTAATTTCTTTAGCAATTGAGCCAAAGACTAAACAAGATCAGGAAAAAATGTCACAGGCGCTCCGTAGATTAATGGATGAAGATCCAACATTTGGAGTTAAAACTGATGAAGATACTGGTCAGACGATAATATCGGGTATGGGCGAATTGCATTTGGAGGTTTTGGTTGATCGTATGAAACGAGAGTTTAATGTCGAAGCGAATGTTGGTAAACCACAAGTTTCGTATAAAGAGACAATTAGAGAAAAAGCTCAAGCAGAAGGAAAGTATATTAAGCAGTCTGGTGGACGAGGGCAATATGGGCATTGTTTTATACGTATTGAACCTCAGGAACGAGGTACAGGGTTTGTTTTTGAAAATAAGATAAAAGGTGGAGCAATTCCTAAAGAGTTTGTACCAGCTATTGAAAAAGGAATTAAAGAAGCTGCGGAAAGAGGAATTGTAGCAGGATATCCAATGGTAGATATTAAAATTGAGCTATATGATGGAACTTATCATGATGTTGACTCGTCCGAAGTAGCCTTTAAGATTGCTGGTTCAATGGCATTTCAATCTGCAGCAAAACAGGCAGATCCTACACTAACAGAGCCAATTATGAAGGTAGAGGTAACAACACCGCCAGATTTTGTGGGAGATGTAATTGGAGACCTATCAGCAAAACGTGCCCAGATTCAAGGAACTGTAACTCGTGGAAAAGCTCAAATTATTACAGCTTTAGTTCCTTT
Source organism: Candidatus Roizmanbacteria bacterium CG_4_9_14_0_2_um_filter_38_17 (assembly GCA_002788855.1). Taxonomy (NCBI): domain Bacteria; phylum Candidatus Roizmaniibacteriota; species Candidatus Roizmanbacteria bacterium CG_4_9_14_0_2_um_filter_38_17. The sequence goes on from PFSB01000009.1 coordinate 26,168, forward strand.
GGCTGAATTACCAGGGTATTCAACAATATTGCGGTCAATGACTCAAGGGAGAGCTACTTATTATATGGAACCTAGTCATTATGAAGAAGTGCCAAGAAATATTCAAGAAAAGATTGTTGAGAGCAGATCTTGACAGTATCTGTAGTTGTGGTATTATTCTTGCATAAATTTCTTTCATTAAAGAAAATATAAAAAAATGGCAGATTCAAAAAAATACGAGCGCACTAAGCCTCATGTAAATATCGGAACTATCGGACACGTGGATCACGGCAAGACCACTTTAACTGCGGCTATTACTAACTACCTTGCTACTAAAGGTCAAGCTTCTGCGATGAAGTTTGAGGATATTGACAATGCTCCCGAAGAGAGAGAAAGAGGAGTTACAATAAACATTTCCCACGTTGAATACGAAACGGCAAAGCGTCACTATGCTCATATAGATGCACCAGGACATGCTGACTACATCAAGAACATGATCACTGGCGCAGCTCAGATGGACGGCGCAATTTTGGTTGTGTCTGCTCCAGATGGACCCATGCCACAAACCACAGAACACATTCTACTTGCGCGTCAAGTTAATGTGCCTGCGATTGTTGTGTTCATGAACAAGGTAGATATGGTTGATGACGAAGAATTGCTTGATCTAGTTGAGATTGAAGTTCGTGAGCTTTTAAATAAATACAAATACCCAGGTAACGACGTGCCAATTATTCGTGGCTCAGCTCTTAAAGCGCTTGAAGGTGACGCCGAAGCACAAAAGGGAATTGAGAAGCTAATGGATGCAGTAGATGAGTATATTCCTGAACCTAAACGTGAGCTGGATAAGCCATTTTTAATGCCAATAGAGGACGTTTTCTCAATTAAGGGAAGAGGAACTGTTGTAACAGGACGTATTGAGAGAGGTAAAGTTGATGTAAATGATGAGATTGAGATTGTTGGTGTCAAAGACACAGTTAAGACAGTCGTTACAGGAGTAGAAATGTTTAGAAAAACTCTTGACGAAGGTCAAGCGGGAGATAACGTTGGAGTACTCGTACGAGGACTAGAGAAAAATCAGGTAGAACGTGGTCAAGTATTAGCTAAGCCAGGTTCAATTACTCCTCATACTAAATTTGAGGCAGAGGTCTATGTCTTAACTAAAGATGAAGGTGGTAGGCATACTCCATTCTTTACAGGTTACAGACCTCAGTTCTACATTAGAACAACAGATGTTACTGGTAACGTAGCTTTACCAAAAGGAGTTGAAATGGTTATGCCTGGAGATAACGTTACAGTTACTGTCGAATTGATTCAGCCAATTGCAATGGAAGAGGGAGTAAGATTTGCTATCCGCGAAGGTGGACACACGGTTGGGGCAGGAGTTATTACTAAGGTAGTAGCTTAAGATACACCCATTTGCCCAAAATTTGCACATTTAAAGGTCTTATATTATGCGTCAAAGTAGAATTAGAGTTAGATTAAAGGCATATGATCACAGGGTTATTGATGAATCCTGTCAGAAAATAGTTGAGTCTACAATTCAAACTGGTGCAAAAGTTATGGGACCTGTTCCTCTTCCAACACGCAGAGAAAAATTTGCGGTTATGCGTTCCCCATTTACGGACAAGGATTCACGTGAGCATTTCATGATCAAGACACATAAGAGAGTAATAGATATTGAAGAACCTAACCAGAAAACTATTGATGCTCTTATGCATATGAATCTTCCCGCTGGAGTAGATATTCAGATAGGCTCCTAAATCTCTTCAACATATAGTTCCTAGATCATGTTATTGTGTATATATGAAAGTTAATTGGTGGCTGATTGCAGCATTGGAGTTGGTTCTTCTATTGCTGATATTTACTGGATTTGGATTAGCGTATTTATCATCTTCAAATAAGTTGTTAATAGACAATAATATGCAGAATATAATTCATGAAACAAAAAAGGAAGACGAATATAGTCTAGTAAAAAGAAACATGAGTGATAAATTTACCCTGGAAGGAGTAAAGGTTGAAATAAGTAGAATTGGATATGATAGATTTTTATCTACCATCATAGGCAGCCTTGGAGATATTGAAGAGATAAATATTGCTGAATATACTGGCATACACACAACTCAGAATGTTCAAGGAGACAGTGAGCAGCAGCTGTATGTATTAACAACTAATAGCAAGAAGAGCGATCAGGTAATTGTGATAACCGTAACAAATGATGGAGTTACGGTTAATGATATTAGTGCAATAATTGAGCAGGTTGATAAAGAGCTGATATTGCACCTCACCCCAACTGTAAAGATTGAAAATACTAAAGTACCAGTGAATGAATCTCTAACACAAACTCCAACTAATGTTCCAGCTCAAACACCTCTGTTAACACCTGACCCAGCTAATTTTGGAGATTGTATCTATGGTTGTGTATCTGAAGAGAGATTTAAGTAAATTACTACATCTTTTCGAGAGTTTTGATTCCTAAGAGTTTAAGCCCATTCTTCAATACTTGTGCAGTAGCGGACGTTAGCTGTAATCTAAATTGTACATTATCACCACCGATTACTTTATGTTTGTTGTAGAAAGTATTGTATTTCTGCGCAAGATCAAACAGGTAATTGCAGATTAAGTTAGGAGAGTAAGTTTTTCCTGCTTCAAGCACCACTTCGGGATATTTATACAAAGTTCGCAAAATAGTTAATTCCTCGATGTTTGGTTGTAGGCTCGTATCTGATTTACTATTTTCACTCTTTCTTGCAATAGATTTACATCTAGCATATGTGTACTGTAAATATGGCCCCGAGTTCCCCTCTAAAGATATGGACTGATTAATGTCAAATGCTATTTCACTTTTTGGATCAACTTTTAACATAGAATATTTTACAGCACCGATCATAATAATCTCTGCTGACTTGTCATCAACATCGAAAGATTTTGTAATTTTATTCTTAACTTCATCCAATAGCCATTGAGCGGTAATTACTGTTCCTTTGCGGGAAGACATTTTTCCCTTAGCTAGCTGAACAAATCCGTATATGTAGTGAAGCTGTTTATTTTGGTATTTTACAGAATTGATTAGCTCTTCTGCCTTAAACGTTACCTGGAAAAAACTGGCTTGCTCTGGACCTACTATATGAATACATTTGTCTATTTCTCCATGCTCACTAAACTCTAGTTCTGCTAAGCCTAGTTCTTTTCCTTCGTAAGTAGGATTTCCCTCGCTAGTGATAAATACTCTAGTATGGAGACCATATTTATCTCCATTAAACACAACAGCGCCTTTACTTTTCTCTAAGATACCGTCTTTAAGAGCTTGTTTGGACATTTTAAGTCCTGAGTCATATACCTCGCTTTCAAAATATAATCGGTCAAAATGAGAATAAACTCGCTTATAAAACTCGTCATAGTAATCCAAGCTCCATTGCCTAGTCTTCTTCCAGAGTTTTAGAATTTTAGGATCTCTGTTGTATATTTTTTTGTTAATAACATGAATTTTTTGCTTAGCTTCTTCATTGTTTTCATAATAACTATTACCTTCTTGGTAAGATTTACCTAAGTATTTAATCTTTTCATCAAGAGTTTTAGGAGTTTTCTCGCCAGTTTGCATCATTCCGTATATGCATTTTGCAATATGCATACCAACATCTCCTTGATAATTAGCTCTTATAACCTTATTACCAATCGTCTCTAGTATTCTAATAATTGACTCTGCTAAGGATATATTTCTTAAATGACCAATATGGAGTAGTTTGTGAGTATTGGGGTGAGCAAATTCAACGATTATTTTTTTTGCTGGACCTAAGAGGAATGAAGGGATTATTTGTTTATCTGTGTTAATAAGTTCGAGCTCATTGATCAAACAATCATTTGCGAGCCAAAAATTAATAAATCCTGAGCCGGCTACCTCTATTTTGTCTACAACCTTCTTTAGTTCTTTATCTTTCTCTAATTCTGTTACTATTGCTGTGGCTAGCTCTCGAGGATTTTTCTCTGCCTTAGCTGCTAATACCATTGCTATATTGCAAGAGTAATCGCCATGGCTTTCCTCACCCGGATGCTCCAGGTTTATATCTACCTCTGGTAGCTTTAAACGCTTAATTACTTGTTGTATCTGTTCTTTAATAGTGTCTGTGATCATTAGTCTATTATAGCAGGATCACTAAAACTAGTAAGTTAAGAGATGTATTAGCTGAACTTTAGTTGTAGCTTGCGCCTAAAACTTTGGTTAGGGGAGAAAGAAACAAAGATCAATTTTTCTTCCTACCTAAGGTGTGATTAATAGATCTGACTGTTATTTATATACCTCTGCTTGAAGGTTAAACATCTGTGCGTACTCACCATTTTTTAAATATAGCTCATCGTGTGTGCCTCTTTCGATGATTGCCCCATCCTTTAGAACAATTATTTCAATAGATAATTGTTCCCCATTTGCAAAGGCGTTTCCTAAAATTTGTTGATATTTCTTAGGGAGTTTTTCTATAAACTGATTTGCGCCAGACATCAAAGCGGCTTTTCTAATAAGTGGCTTATTTTGTATGTCTTTAATTTTCCCAATTGCGATATTTTCTGAAACAGTCAAACAACCTTATTCCTGGGGATAATAAGGTCAATATTCTTTAAGTTATTTTCCCTGGCGCCTTTAATTATTATGTTATTCATCTTGACAAACACTCAACTATGGGCTATTATATGATATAACGTTACGTTATAGTCAATAGCAATGAAAAACTATCTATCAGCAGGGGAATTAGCAAGGTTAGCTTGTACTACCAAGCGGACCATTCATTTTTATGATGAGCTGGGAATATTGAAGCCTGTGAAAGTTGATTCCAATGGCTACCGTAAATATGCTCAAGAACAGGTATTGGATTATCAGAGAATACTTCTATTAACCACGCTAGGCGTTTATCTTAAAGAAATAGAAAAATACCTAAAGAAACAAGGAGACTTATCTGCCTTATTTTTTGAGAAAAAAGCTCTAATTAAGCAGCAAATTGAGGACTTGAAATTTAGTTTAGATAGCTTAGAAAGATACTCACTAAATCTAGAAATTAATAGAACAATGGTGGATCCCAAGATAAAAGTAGTTAAACCATTTTATATATATTACATAGAGCGGAAAGGTCCATATTCAAAAATTGGTGATTATTGTGTGGAATTAGGAACAATGCTTGATAAAAAGGGAAACAAGTTTGTGTCTCTAGCTATATTTGAGGATCAGACCTACCAGCCAAAAGAAACGCTAATAAAAGTAGCTATTATTGCAAATAAAAATATGATAGTTAGGAGTGAATATAAAGATGAAGTTAAATATATGAAATTCAACCCTGGAAAGGTAATAACTTATACCCATAACGGATCAGGTAGTTTGTTGTCCTTGTTTTGGAAAGAGCTGGAGAAGTATTGTAGATTAAATAAATTAAATGTTCGTAGAAAAACTCCTGCTTTTGAAATTTATCGCAAAGTAAACCAAGATTTGTCTAAGCAGTTTTTTGAGATCTACTTACCTATAATTTAGTAAACCTGTTTGCGGTAATTTTTAATAAATTGTCTGTGTAATTTACACACTTGGTGTGTTAATTGTATACAGAGAACCCCGGGTGGAGCCGAGTTTATTTACAAAACCAGATTTGTAAAGTTGGCGCAGATCATAATGGAGAGTGCTTTCTGGAACACGAGCAAAACGCCGCTTAATGTTGTCAAAGCTAACTATTTTGTGATCACGAATTATTTCTAGAATTTCGCGTCGTCTGGGAAGTAAATTATCCTCGGGCACCGAGTCTTTCGCATCTGTATATGTTTTTATTCCTTGCTCTGCTTGCTGAGCAATTGCTGTTAAGAAAAATTCTACAAATTCCATGATGCTATTTGATGGGAGTGCCAAAAGGTCGTAATATAGTTGGCGGTTTTCTTCAAGATATTGTTCTATGGTAACAAGCCCTCGAAAGTCATAGTCATTAGTGTGTAGGATGTAAACTGAGAGTAATCGTCCTACACGCCCATTTCCGTCTAAAAAAGGATGTATTTTTTCAAACTCATAGTGAATAATTGCCGCATGAATGGGAGCAGGGTAATCGGTTGAGCTATAAAATGAGATTAATTGATCTACAAGACTCTTTATTTCACTTGGTGGAGGCGGCATATATACTGCTATTCCTGCTGAATTAAATATTGCTGACTGCTCGTGCCGGAACTTTCCTGCCGCGGCAGATAATTTATTCATAGCAATTCTATGTAGATTTAAAATAATACTTGGTACTAGTTTTTTGTTTTGCTTTGCATTTCGTAGCCAGCTGTATGCGCGTTGTAAGTTTTGAACTTCTAGTGCTCTGGTATCATGTTTATCCAGCTTTCCAACATCTGTTAATTTAAGTGAATTCCCTTCAATTCGCGCAGAATAAAGTGCGCTTTTTAACAAAGACTCTCGCTGTAAACGTAATTCAATCAGTGGCTTTTTTGGAATGCTTGCTAAAACTTGCTGAGCAACATCAATTCGCCTAAGCAATGCTTCAATTTCTACTGTGTGTTTATAGATATATTTCATATAATACCTGTTTAACAGATATTAAAAGATATTGCAAGATGTTAGAAGATATTGGAAGATTAATTATAACCACAGTGGGAATAGGGACAAAGAATTTTATCACAACAGATCTTTTCTTCATTTAATAACTGGGGGATTCGTTTATAGTTTCGAAGGAATGATCCCTTGAGATACCATAAGTCATCTGGCTTTAATACATTCTTTAGTATTTCTGCGGCGACGAGCACATTGGTTGCGTAAGCAGTTTTTTCTTTAGGGTAACCTGCTTTAACTGCTGTTTCAAGTGTATGTTTACGTAAGAGGCCAATTCCAACAACAAAATCTGGCTTAAATTTAGCAATCTCATAACCCGTCTTTTTATGCTCATCAACTGGATCTTCCAGCTCCCCCATTTCTCCCAAGACAGCAATTTTTCTACCCTTTTTATATTCAAGTTTGAAAAGTGTTTCAAGCCCAGCTTTAGTACTGGCGGGATTAGCGCGCAGTGAATCATTAAGAATAAGAGTATTTAAGGGGCCTTTTTCAATATTCATGCGTCCTTTAAGTGGTGATATTTCTTTTGCCACAATCTGAAAATTGTTAATAAGGCCGTGGTGAGGGTGAGCGGATTTGGCAATCAGGTATCCTGCCATGAGGTTATATATATGATGTGTTCCTATTAGTCCTGTTTCAACAATATATTTTCTATTGTCAATATTTATTTCAAATTCTGTCCCAGTTAGATTAATCTTTATAGATTTAGGGTTTACCCAGACGTTAGAGTACTTAGGATCTGTTCCATACCAAATAACTTTTGCTTTAGTGTGTTTAGCCATTTGGCGGACTAATGGGTCGTCATAGTTTAAGATTGCGGTGCCGGTCTTTGGTAAAACTTCTATTATTTTTCTTTTTTCCTGAATAAGTGTTTCAAGTGACCCCAAGTGCTCATTGTCTGTATGAACTGGTGAAATTCCGGTGATACAAGAAATGCTTGGTTTAACAATCTCTAGATGCTGGTCCATTTCCCCCAAGTGATCAATCCCTAATTCCCAGACAACGTGCTTGGTCCAGGGGCGGACTTTGAGAGCTGTAATGGGAATATTAAAGGTCGTGTCTAGATTAGTATCTGTGGATACTGTGGATCCAGCTTTTTCTAAGATAGCAGTAGTTATTTTGGTAGTATTTGTTTTACCCTGGCTACCAGTTATGGCAATCTGAATAGGGTTGTTGAGTTTTAACCAGGTTTTAGCAAAGGCTCTTTTTGCTAGGTGATATATTTGTTTGGTTCCTGTTGGATAATAGACAGTCATATTAGACTATTATACAGTGATTTATTAGATTATATTAGTTATTATGGAGATGGTGGTTAATGGCGAAGACCTATTTCGTATATAGATTCAAGATCGAGAAGACCACTTTGAGTGGCTACTGATCTCATGAGATCTTTTATTGTCTTATTTCTTCTGTTAAGTGTTTGTTTACCTCCGATTGTAACTCTTAGATCTGATGATTCGTGTTTATCTCTCAAAAATTCTAGCAGATCTTCATAATTTGAATCTGGCAGTTTTCCAGTTTCTTCTTTGAATTGTTGAGATATTTCATGAAATAAAGCAGTTACTGTGTCTTTGGGAACATATGGAAGGTCGGCTGGAGTAATATATGATCTTTCGGCTAACAAATCAACATTGCCAATATCTCGATGAGAGCCATACATTAAGTGAGAATATGTTAGCTGATTAAGACTTGTCTTATCTAAATAATCTGCCTCTTTTAAGTTGGGCCTATTTAGTTCATAGAGGTATTTAATATAGGCTACACCTGATAATACCTGAAATGATTGATCTAATTCGAGATCTATTAGTTTTTCATCTAGGTTTCGATTACTTAACAAGCTTTGTTCGGATAGAGATATAATTTTGTTGGAAGCACGCAGAAGAGATTTTAAAAAAGCCCTTTGAGTATCAGGTATAGAAGGCTGTGAGAGTTGTTCTTGGATATAGCTTCGTAATTGGGGATTAGTTAATTGGTGTTGTAGAAATAAGTTATTTTGCGTTGCTTCTTCGGATGTGTACCAATTAACCGTGTTGTCAATTGACGTAATGTTATCAGAGTTGTAAATGTTATCTCTATCTCCAGCTTCGTTAATCACGAGTGATGCCCAAGTTTTTGTTGTGCGTGTTAGTTGCCAAGGTGAAATAAGATTGCGGTTTTTGGGATCAGTAATCATTGATCGGATAAAATTTGGGCTATTAAATAATTTTCGAAGAGATTCAGTTTCTGGTGTAGTTTCCAGGAATGATTGCTCAATGAGACGATCTGTTTCTTGTTTAGTTTGAGCAAGGTGGTCGTACAATTGTATTGTTTGTGCTATTTCTGGGTCGAGACCATATTGAGCTATTTGCTTTTGGAACCACGAGCTATTTCTATTGCAATAAGCTAGAGCTCTGGCAATTTGTATAGATTCTTGATCATGGATGCCAAATGTACGAGGTCCCATAACCCGAGGTATATCATCTGTTCCCATATCTTTAGGATTGCCAAAGTGATTTTGGAACGAATCTGTAGTTTTCCATATTGTTATTAATGCTCTTTCTCTTTGATCTTCAGAATGTTTTCCTCGACTCCAGAACATTGCAAGCCTATTTGCAGCCTCGATTTTAAACTCTGTCCATACGTCACTGTTGTATTTACCGCGACCGCCAATATTTCGTGAGCTGGTTCGAAAACCAAGAAGGACTTGCGGAAGTCCTATGTCTAATTCCTGTGAGGTTTGATTAATTTTTGAGATAAAATTTTGGTGGTGGCTGTCGAATTCTGGTTGATACTTAAATGGGTCTTTACTAAAATAAAATAGACTAAGCTTAGTAAGCCATTCGTTAAGACGAAAAAAACTATCTTCATTTAGTGCATCACTAGAAAAACGGGAAGGATCTAGATCATGAAAGAGACTGTCAGAAGTTTCACGTGAGATTTGTGCGTACTCGGGTGATTGAGGTAATAGTTTTCGACCATGTGGCGGAACTCCCCCTGCAGCGTTTATTACTGCCCGGGGAGCTCCGAAATAATTTGCAATTGCTGTTCCGGCGAGTATACTACCAGCAATTAGCACTTTTCTTCTTGACATACCTGGTTCTTGGTTCTGTGAAGGATGGGTAACTGTTACACTCTCAGATGATGTAGGGTCAGTTTCTGTTGAGGCTAATGTTACTGATGCTTCGCTTGTTTCGTCCATGATTTGATTGTTAGAAATTGCTGAGAGCTCCCATGTAGTTATTTAGAAAAGCGGGTATGGCAAAGGCAAGTCCAATCAGGGGAAGAACAAACATAACTGCAGTACCAATTAATGTCCACATGAAGTATTTGCGGGTTTTTTCAGATGATGAGTATATCTTTCTAAGTAGCTCATCTTGAGCATTTAATCTGGCAACAATATCTTCTTGCATGTTTTTATTATAATCTATTTCAAAAAGTTTTAAAACCGGGTTTTAAAATAACTAAGATTTGTTGAAAATACAGGATAATATATACACAATTCCTATCATTATTATGATAATGAAGATATCAAGTCCCGTCTGATAATGGATTACGTGGCGAATACCAAGTTCACGAAGTATAACTGAGAGTTCCTCCAGAGCAATTCCACCACCTATAGTTAGCATATGCTAAAAGAATAATGAAGAATTTATTTCTTGAAATATGCATAATCAAAATTGCTCTTGATTGGTCGGGGTACTAGGAATCGAACCTAGACCGCACGCCCCCCAGGCGCGCATTCTGCCACTAAACTATACCCCGATTGGAATATTTTATCACTACGCTACTTATAAAAAGATATGGTACAATAGCCTTGAAATATGACAGATGATAAACAAGTAGAGCAGCGTAAAAAAGCAGTGAGTTTAGCGATGGAGCAGATCCAGACACAATATGGTAAAGGATCTATTATGCGTTTTGGTGAGCCTGGGGCAAGAGTTGCAGGACTCGAAGTTATATCTACTAGTTCTTTGACTCTTGATCAGGCATTGGGCGTAGGAGGGTTACCACGAGGAAGAATAGTTGAGGTTTATGGTCCAGAAGCTTCTGGAAAAACTACCATTGCATTGGGGACTATTGCGCAAGCACAAAAAGCTGGTGGTATTGCGGCCTTTGTAGACGCAGAGCATGCTCTTGATCCCGCTTGGGCACAGATAATTGGTGTGAATTTGGATGATCTTTTAATTTCTCAACCGGACACTGGAGAGCAGGCTTTGGAAATTACAGAGACACTTATTCGCTCAGGTGGTATTGACGTTTTGGTAATAGATTCTGTGGCCGCACTAGTTCCTCGTTCGGAAATTGAAGGGGAGATGGGAGACTCACAGATGGGGGTTCAAGCTAGGCTTATGAGCCAAGCACTTCGTAAATTAACCGGAGTAATTTCAAAATCTCGCACAGTAGTTATTTTTACTAACCAAATTAGGCATAAAATTGGAGTGATGTTTGGAAACCCTGAAACCACAACAGGTGGATTAGCCTTGAAGTTCTATGCGTCAATCCGTATGGATGTTCGTAAAATTAAAGCAATAAAATCCGGAGACCAAGTAATTGGCTCAAGGCATAGAGTAAAGGTTGTTAAGAATAAAGTTGCTCCACCATTTCGAGAAGCTGAGTTTGAGATTAAGTCGTTTGGTATAGACAAGGGTGGAGAGCTTTTAGATATGGCAGTTGAGCACGGAGTTATTAATCGTTCAGGAGCATTTTTTAAATATGGGGAAAGTGTACTAGGTCAAGGACACGATGCTGCTGCATCGACACTGATGGAAGATAAGAAGTTAGCTAGCAAGATTTATGCTGAAACCAAACAAGCCAAGACTGAAGGAGAAAAGCCCAAAAAAACCAAGTGATAAGTGTTACTTGTTATATAATAAGGCACAGAGGCTGATCTCATATCGTCCTCGTTCGGAATCCGAACTTCGTTTACGTTTGACTTTGTATGTGGGTAAATGGAAGTTAGAACATTCTTTAGTGGAAGAGGTCCTACAAATACTAAAAGAAGAAAATGTAATAGACGATTTTAAATTTGCCCAGTGGTGGATAGAGCAGCGATCTGAGTTTAGTCCGCGAGGCAAGCGAATGATAACTGCAGAACTAAAAGCAAAAGGCGTTGATGAAGAAATCATCAGAGAGGCAATAGCCCTATTACACACCGGCGAAATTGATATTTTTGGTGTTAAAAGAGAAGCTTTGGATGAAAAAATACTTGCTTTGGGAGCTGCCATGAAAAAACAAAAAATGTATAAAACTGAAGATAAGTTCACATTTGAAAAAAAAATGGTAAGATACTTGGTAAGTCGTGGCTTTGATTACACAATTTCAAGTGAGGTAACGCAAGAATTAATAACAATAAATTATGAGTGATTCAATAAACAAAATTAGAGACGAATTAATAGGAAAACTGGAAAAATCCGCTGGCATGTCTCGAAATGACGCAAAACAGGAGCTTTTAAACCAGATAAAACATTCAGAAGCAGAAGAGATAGCAAGAGAGATAAAGGCTGTAGAAGAGAAAGTTAAGGTAGAAGCAGATAAACGAGCCAGAGAGATTGTGGCCGATGCTATTAAACACGGTGCTACTGATTGGGTTTCTGAGTTTACTGTTTCGACAATCCAGATCCAAGATGATAGTGTCAAAGCGCGCATCATAGGTAAAGAAGGCAGAAATATCCGTGCGTTTGAGAGAGTGACCAATGTTGATGTAAATCTAGATGAAGAAGGATTAATTACTCTTTCTAGTTTTGATCCAGTGCGTCGCGAAATTGCGCGAGTAGCGTTAGAGGATTTAATTAAAGATGGGAGAATTCAACCAGCAAGAATAGAAGAGATATACGAGCAGACCAAGGAAAGTATTGAGAAATTAATGTTTGAAGCTGGTGAGAAGTTGTGTCACGGAGTAGGAGTTTTTAGCATGCCCAAGGAGTTGATCGCTATGTTAGGAAGGTTTAAATACCGTTTTTCATATGGCCAAAACATGATTAAGCATACCTTGGAGGAGACAAAGATAGGAATTGCGTTGGCAGAAGAGTTGAGAGCAGACGTGGACATTGTTCGTTTGGGTTGTTTGCTCCACGATATTGGAAAGATTGTATCTGAAGATGAAGGAACTCATGTTGATAAAGGAGTAAAGCTTTTAAAGAAATATAATATGCCCGAAGCTGTGATTGGTTGTGTGGCAGCACATCATGAAGATATTCCATTTCCATCTTTATCTGCAGTATTAGTATATGTAGCCGATGCAGTTTCAGGAGCTAGACCTGGAGCCAGACATGAAGACTATGGTGACTATTTGAAACGTCTTACTAAACTGGAAGATATAGCAAAGAGACACACGGGAGTATCTGATGCTTACGCAGTCTCAGCTGGTCGTGATCTTCGAGTGGTTGTAGACCCTGGAGAGTTATCTGACGCGGAAGCGACTGTGCTGGCACGAGATATTAAAAAAGAAGTAGAAGAAACGATGGTGTATCCGGGCCAAGTGAAGATTATTGTTATAAGAGAACTTCGAGCGATTGAAATAGCTCAGTAGCCTCCAAATAAGACTTAAGTACTAAAGTAATTCCGGTTTAGCCCTTGACACAAGGCTAAAAATTACTTACTATGTTTTTAAGCCCGCAGACAAGAGCTAATGCGGATAGTAGGATGCTTAAGTCCGTAAAGGAGGTGAGGCAATATGACAAAAAGTGATTTAATTGAAGTTGTTGCCAAAAAGGCAAAATTAACTAATAAAGCAGCACGTGATGCAGTTCAAGCAGTGTTCGACGTTGTTACCGAAAACATGAAAAAAGGTGAAAAAGTGGTAGTTACCGGTTTTGGAACTTTCGATGTTGGCAAGCGCGCAGCACGCGAAGGACGTAATCCTCAGACAGGGGAAAAGATTATGATCCCCGAGATGAGAAGTCCAACTTTTACAGCAGGAAAAACACTCAAAAGAACGGTTCGTTAAGGGTAATTTCTTGTTTTTATATCGAAAGCAGGCTCCCTCCTGCTTTCTTTATTATTCCTGTTAAAATACACAGGTGACAAAATATCATATTCATACGTTTGGCTGTCAACAGAACGAGGCAGACAGTGAACGAATAGCTTCACAACTAAAATCCCGCGGAATGGTTCAAGCCAAAGATATAAAGCAGGCAGATCACATTATAATCAATACCTGCATGATTAGAGAATCCGCAGAAAACAGGGTATATGGTTTGGTACACAATCTGTATGAGGAAAAGCAAAAAGGAAGAAAACTAAAAGTGGTGATTACTGGTTGCATGGTGGGAATGGCAGTTAGAGATAAAACTGGTGAGTTTTTAGAAACTATAAAAAGGAGAATGCCAGGTGCTGACGAGTTTTTACCAATCGAGGAAGTAGGTTTTGACCATGACCCAATACGTACCAATGCTAAACATGGCTGGGTACCTATCTCAAATGGCTGTAATAATTTTTGTACGTTCTGTGTTGTGCCATATACCAGAGGTCGTGAAATAAGTCGGCCCTTTGATGATATTCTCAATGAAGTAAAAAGGTTAGCTAAGTCTGGATATGATCAAATTACTTTATTAGGAATGAATGTAAACTCATATGGTGCAGATATAGTTAAGTCAGAAGAAGTCATCATTGGTGGAAGGAAAGTGTCTCCGGTAATGGTTAAGCACTTAGGAAGACAAAGAATTCCTACACTATTTCCCTATTTGCTGGAAGAAGTTTGTAAAGTTAAGGGAATTAAAAAAGTAGATTTTGTTTCTTCTAATCCCTGGGATTTTTCTGATGCTTTGATTGATGTAATTGCGAAAAATCCCAAAATTAGTCGTTTGATACATTTGCCAGTTCAGGCTGGTAATGATGAGCTCTTACAAAAAATGAATCGTTGGTATACAAAAGAAGAATACATTAATTTAATAGCTAAGATTAGAAGCAAAGTAAAAGGAGTGGAATTTAGCACAGACATCATAGTTGGGTTTTGTGGAGAAACAAAAAAACAGTTTGAGGATACTCTAGATTTAGTAAAAAAAGTTGGATTTGTTAAAGCATATATTTCGCGTTACTCGGATAGGCCATTGACTGCTGCACATACATCTGTATCATATAAAGATACTGTACTCAATGCGGAAAAAAAACGTCGCTGGCTAGTTCTGGAGAATTTAATCAACAAGCCAAATCTATAAATATTAAAGGCCTTGCCTTTAATATTATTATTTGATAATGTAAATATTATGAGTAAAAGAAAGGTGCAATTTGTAAAAAACAATATTTACCACATTTACAATAGAGGAGTACATAAAAATGATTTATATTTAAGCGATGCTGATTATCAGCGGTGGGAAAAGCTGCTGGCTTGGTCTGCAAATTATAGTTATTCATATAGTTTGTATTTGCAGAGGTTATTGCAAATAGAAGAACGGGCGGGTGAAACCGAAGCATTTATCAAGTCATTTGCTGAGAATTACAAGTATTCCTTTCCTTTAGTAGAGATACTTGCTTATGTAGAAATGCCTAATCATTATCATTTGATTTTGGAGCAAACAGAAGATGATGGGATAAGTAGATATATGCAGAAATTATCAACTGCCTATGCGATGTATTTTAATGAAAGATACGATGTATCTGGGTCATTATTTCAAAGTAAATTTCAGGCTGTAGAAGTTATAGCAGATGAACAGCTTATTCAGTTGCTTCGTTATGTATTGAATAATCCATTAAATGCAAAACTTATTAGAAATAATAACCTTAAATATAATTGGTCTTCTCTATCTGAATATACGGGTGAAAAACAGAGTGAAATAATATCAACAAAGAGGCTCCCAAGTTTTTTTTTGGATAGGCAGAAATTAATCAATTTTTTAAATGAGGAGCCTACAGAATCTAACAGTGATATTTTAGTTGGTTTAGAAATAGATAGTGATTAATATTAAAGGCCTTGCCTTTAATAAATACAATGAAGAATAAAAAAACTGTGATTTTTGATTTTGATGGGACGATTGCAGATACGTTTGGAGTGGTTATAGAAATGATGGATAAAATTGCAGAAGAATTGGGTTTCAAACGTCTAAATAAGGGACAAGCTAAAAAACTAAGAGACAAGACGGCGAGGGAAATAATGGAGCTTTTTGAGGTTTCTATATTTCAAGTGCCATTTGTAATGAGAAAACTGCGAGTCATGTTTGGGGAACATCTCGATGATGTAGAGATAATTAAAGGAATTTTTGAGGTATTAATAGAGCTTAAGAAGAGAAAATATAATTTAGGAATAGTATCGTCAAATAATAAAAATGGTGTTGAAAAAATACTAAAGCGAGAAGAATTATATGAGCTTTTTGATTTTATTGTGACTGGGAGTAGTATCTGGGGAAAGGATAAAATACTTCGTAAGGTGTTGAAAGACCATAATTTAAAATCTCAAGAAACTGTATATATTGGTGATGAGACAAGAGATATCGAAGCAGCGCAAAAAACAGAGATAGATATTATTTCTGTTTCTTGGGGATTTGATTCAGAGAGTCTTCTCAAAAAACATAACCCCACTGTGTTACTTGGTGCACCATTAGAGATCTTGTCTGTCTTAGAATAATCTGTTATGCTATCCCTTATGAAGGATAATCCAGAACATCTTGAGGAGGCATTTGAGGAAGTGTGTAAAACCTTAATGGATGTTTTTGTGAAGAAACATAAAGATTATGGTAAAGACAATATCCTTGAGATGGGGGAACTTGGAGTTGCTTTTCGTGAGACAGAAAAAGTAAGTAGATTAAAACATTTGCTTCGTGAAAATAGAGAGCCCCAGTATGAGTCAATGGAGGAAAACTGGATTGATGTAGCGGTTTATGCTGTTATTGCAATAATGCTTCGTCGTGGCTGGTTTGAAAAGCTTGAGCTAGACAAGGAACTAGAGTCCTAGCTAGACTGTGAATTTACCATTTGAATATATAACCTTTGTTGATCCGTCCTCTAAGTAGGCTGTTACTTTGCGACTTTTTGTACTTATAAAATCACAGTGTTCCCCGGAGCTGTTATATCCCATCTTTTTCCATTCTTGTTTTGTCACTTTTGAAGGATCTCCACGATAACCTTCTTTGTATGAGCTACCTACAGCAATATGTGTGTTTCCTTGTTTATCTCCAGTGTTTTCATCAAACAGTGTATTTGCCATAAATTTGTCGATTCTGGTCATTCGAGAATCCGTCAAACTAAATTCGCCGACCTTATTGGCATCTGGGCGCGAAAGCATAGCCTGTAATGTTTTTTTTCCTTCTCTTGCACTGCTTTTAACAACTATCCCTTTCGCAAATTCGAGTCTAACGTCTTTCATAACATTTCCATGAAAGTATATTGGCTGATTAAAAGTAATATACCCATGTGTTCCACGCCAGTCTGGGCTAGTAAAAATTTCAAAGCTTGGTATATTCCTACCACTTCCCCCTATCCATTTGCGGTCTTTTCCCAGCTTTATCCAGAGGTCTATTCCATCAGCTTCAACACGCACTTGATCAATAATATAGCTGTTTAGCTTATTTTTAATATGCTCTTGATCTTTAAATATTTTCTTCCATTGTAATATTGGGTCTTTAAAATCTAAAAAACAGGCTTTGATTATTTGCTCCCAGTAATCTTCAAGAGACAAACCCGCCTCTTTAGCCATAGCTGGTGTTCCATATAAGGCTAGTGTCCAGGTGAAATTACCTTTTATTTCTTTGTTAAATATCCAGTCTCTAGTTTTTTTTGCGGATTCAGCGTTTTTCATTATTTTTTGCGGATCAACATTTTTAAGTTCGAATGGATCAATTTCAGCCAAGATCCCTACACTGTGGTCTATAAGGTCAACTCGGGCTTTGGCAAATTTTTTTGGGAAAAATGTCAACTGATCTTCATTTGCTAATTGGTAGAATGTTTTATCTATTCCTGAAGGAAGCATACGGATAACAGGATGTGCTCCTGCTTCTAAAATAGATTGATGCAATGCCACAAGTAAGGGTTTGGCAATATCTGGAACAGTGCACTGTACAACTTCTCCCTTTTTAACTCCCTTACCTGAGTTTAAGGCAAATTTGACCAAAACGTCTGCGTATTTCTTAAGGATCTTTTCACTTGGCTCGAACATAGTATGTATTATAACAGAGCTACGTGACATATAATTAAAGCTATGAACATGATTAAGAATAAAGATGAGATAAAAAATATCCGCGAAGCATGTAGAATTGCGGCTAAAACCTGGGAAATAGTTGAACCACAAATTAAGATTGGCAGATCTGAGCGGGAAATAGCAGATGAAATTATAAGCACAATGCTAAAGCTGGGTGCGGATAAGAAGCCTGAAAGTTTTCCAACAATTGTTGCTGTGGGCTCTAATTCTGTAACTGCCCATCATGAGACGGGAAATAGAAAGGTAAAGCAAAATTCTGTTGTGCTAGTAGATTTTGGTTGCAGATTTAATGGATATTGCTCGGATATGACCAGAACAATTTTTTTTGGTGAACCAACCAACCTGTACATAAAGATTAAAAAGGCTGTAGACACGGCATATATAACTGCTGTTAATTTATTAACTCCCGGTGTTAGAGTTTCAGATGTAGATCGAGCGGCGCGGGATGTTATTACTGAGGCGGGTTATGGTAAGCAGTTTATTCATACCACAGGACATGGATTGGGACTTAAAATTCATGAACCACCAAATATATATCTAAAGAGCAAGAATAGGTTAAAAGCAGGAATGGCCATAACAATAGAACCGGGTATTTATCTTCCAGGCAAATTTGGATATAGGTATGAGAATACTCTCATTGTGACGAGATTAGGATCAGAAAATATGACTACCCTTTACTCCGCAGGCGGAACGGACCCTGTGGGTTCAAAATAAAGAGCTTAGCCATCGCTCTGTCATTCCCACCCGCCACAGGCGGATAAACTCCATCGGGAATCCAGTGTTTTTCTGTCCG
The DNA here is from genome assembly GCA_002788855.1 of Candidatus Roizmanbacteria bacterium CG_4_9_14_0_2_um_filter_38_17. Lineage (NCBI taxonomy): Bacteria > Candidatus Roizmaniibacteriota > Candidatus Roizmanbacteria bacterium CG_4_9_14_0_2_um_filter_38_17. The sequence continues at coordinate 44,615 of PFSB01000009.1, forward strand.
TCTGTGGAGTTAATCGCTCACTTAAGGCTAAGCCTTTCATTTCATGAAGGGCTTAGCCTTGTTTCGCTCATTTTATTTGTTACATGGATTTACTCTTGTGTCGGTTTGAACCTGCTGGTATAATTGGGGTTCGTTAATGGGGAAAGAAGAAACATTTATAGTTGAAGGAGACGTAACAGAAGTTCTTCCCAACACTCTTTTCCGAGTAGATATTGTGGAAGCAGAAGGCAATCCTGAATTAATTGGTAAAGAAATTCTTTGTCACTTATCAGGGAAGATGCGGCGTTATCATATTAAGGTAATACCGGGAGATAAAATTAAGGCAGAGATGACACCTTACGATTTAAATAAAGGAAGAATTAATTATAGGTATAAATGAAGGTCAGAGCAAGTGTAAAAAAAATGTGTATTAAATGTAAGTTAGTCCGTCGAAAAAAACGGCTATATGTTACGTGCGAAAACCCTAAGCACAAACAAAGACAAGGATAATGGCAAGAATAGTAGGAGTAGACATTCCAGATAGTCGTAAGGTTTGGTTTGGATTAACCAAGATCTATGGTATTGGGCAAGTTAATGTCTTGAGCTTAATAGAGAAATCTGGAGTAGATGGAGAAAAAAGAGTGAAGGAGTTAACGGATAAAGATATTGCGGCGATTCAGAAGGCATTAGAGGAGCATTTTAATATCGAAGGGGATTTGCGGCGCGAGATTCAAGATAATATTAAGCGCCTGAAAGCAGCCGGGTCATATCGGGGTCTTAGACATACGCAGGGTTTGCCAGCGCGGGGACAGCGCACCCGTTCAAATGCTCGCACTAAACGTGGTAAGCGCAAGACAATAGGTGCAATGCGTAAAGAGGTGGCACAAAAGATGGAAAGTAAGTAATCATAAAAAATCATGGCAAAAACAAAAGAAACAAAGAAAATAACAAAAAAAGAAATGAAATTGAGCAAGGCAAGATCCAGCAAAGCTGGAGCAGATAAGAAGATTCTTAAAGGAAGAATATATGTTCAAGCAACTTTTAATAATACCTTGGTTACGGTTACAGATGCTCAAGGTAATACACTATACTGGGGAACATCTGGTTCAGTGGGATTTAAAGGGGCAAGAAAAGCTACTCCTTTTGCAGCTACTACAGCTATAGACGAAGTTATTAAAAAATCTAGAGAAGTTGGTATGGAAGAGGTAGAGGTATTTATTAAAGGGCCTGGAGCAGGAAGAAACGCAGTATTGCGTTCATTACAGACAGTAGGAATGACAATTAAAAGCATTAGTGACGTTACGCCCATTCCACATAATGGTGTGCGTCCACCAAAACGGAGGAGAGTTTAATGGCAAGATATACAGGACCAAAAAATAAAATAGCTAGACGTGAAGGACAGGACCTAGGACTAAAAACAGTTGGTTCTAATGCTCAATTATCACTGCAGCAGAGAATAGCTGTTCCACCTGGACAACAAACTCGTAGATTTAGACCAAAGACTTCGGACTATGGTTTGCGATTACGGGAAAAGCAAAAAGCTAAGAGACTATATGGGTTACTTGAAAAACAGTTTAGTCGTTATGTCGCAGAGGCAGTAAGTGAAAAAGAAAATACTGTAAATGCACTTGTTGAAAAGTTGGAGCGCAGATTGGATAATGTTGTTTATCGGATGGATTTTTCTCCAACAAGAGCTGCTGCTCGTCAATTGGTAAGCCATGGTCATGTGAAAGTTAATGGGAAGAGAGTTAATATTCCTTCTTATAAAGTGAGCGTAAAAGATCAAATTGAGCTAGATAATAAGGCGCAGAAAATTCCAGCAGTTTTGGAATTAGCAAACGGGCAGACAACAAGTTTACCTGGGTGGTTAACAAAAAAAGAATTTTCTGGTAAAATAGAGACCTTGCCCAGTCAGACGGACATTACAGAGCCCGTAGATTGGCAATATATTATTGAGTTTTATACCCGCTAACAATGCAGGATTTTGAAGTTAAAGCAATAGAAGAAAAATTAGGATACGCAAAGTTGGAGATAACTCCACTTGCTCAAGGCTATGGTGATACAATTGGTAATGCGTTGCGACGCATTCTAATTTCATCTCTACCTGGGGCAGCGGCAACTAAAGTAAAGATAAAAGGTGTGCAACATCGTTTTTCTACGCTTGTTGGTATGAAGGAAGACGTCATCGAGTTACTCCTTAATTTAAAAGAGGTGCGCTTTGATCTTAAAGGGAGTGATTCAGCACAAGTTAAATTATCTAAATCTGGACCAGGATTAATAACTGCGGGAGATTTTGAGTTATCCGGTGGAGTCGAAGTTGTGAATAAAGATCAAGTTCTAGCCAATTTGGCGAATAAGAATAATAAGTTAGAGATGGAAGTAGATGTTGAGTCGGGATATGGGTATTCTCCTTTTGAAGAGCGAAAGCTTGAAAAGGTAGGTCTACTACCTATTGATGCAGTTTATTCTCCAGTGCTTAGAGTGAGTTATAAAGTAGAAGAAACTCGAGTAGGTCGTATGACTAATCTGGATCGCTTGATTCTTGAAGTATGGACAGATGGAACTATCTCCCCACAAGATGCTGTAAAACAATCAGCAAAAATTCTTAGTCAATATATGACGAGAATTAGCGGAGGAGAAACAATAAGCGCTCCATTGGCTGTTGAAGAGAAAGACGAAGAATCAGTTGAGGCATTAGAACTGAATACCCGTGTGGAAAATGCACTAAAGAAAGAAGGCATAGAGACGGTTCGACAGCTTGCACAATATAAAAGAGCAGATGTGAAAAAGATCAAGAACATGGGGCAGAAATCAGTGCAAGAGATTAAGGAAAAACTTGAAGATAGAGGTTTATCCTTTAAAGAGTAAAAGCAATGGCCAGACATGGAAAAAGCTTCAGGCTAAGCCGTGATAAGGACCACCACAAAGCATTGTTTAGGAATCTAATCAGTGCTCTCATCTTAGATGAGCGTGTCAAGACAACCAACGCAAAGGCAAAGGCGCTAAAAAGCCTTATTGATCGTGTTGTTAATAACGCTAAAAAAGAAGGAACGCTTACGCGTACGCGTGGACAGTTGACTAATTATCTTGCAAGCAAAGTAGCATTAGATAAACTTTATAACGACATAATTAAACGTTTTCCAGATAGATCAAGTGGTTATGCTCGTAATGTTCGCATTGGTGAACGGCAAGGAGACAATGCTACAATGATGCTGGTTGAGTGGGTAGTTAAGAGTGAAGAGAAAATAGTAAAGAAGGAGAAAAAAGATGAATAGCTATACAGCATCTACAAAAGCTGGCGAAATAAAAAGCGAATGGCGTGAGATTGATGCTGCAGGTATGGTTCTTGGACGTTTAGCATCAGTTGTTGCTCAGTTGTTAATTGGTAAAGCTAAGCCCAATTTTTCGCGCAATTTGCTTATGGGGGATTATGTTGTTGTTATTAATTCTTCTAAAATAGTGGTTACGGGTGATAAGTCTGAGAAAAAATTATATGAGAATTATTCTGGTTACCCAGGTGGACTTAAACAGGAAAAATATAAAGACCTGAATAAACGTAAACCTGGTGAGGTGATCAGGATTGCAGTATCCGGGATGTTGCCTAAAAATAAATTACGGAAAGAAATGCTTCGTAAATTGTATATATTTCCCGATGAAGAGCATAAATATAAAGATAAGATCGAGAATATAAGTTAATTATGTCTAGTAAAATTAAATATGTTGAAGCAATAGGACGACGCCGGACGGCAACCGCCAGGGTTCGGTTGTATGATGTGGAAGATAAGCGCAAACTAGTTAAGTTATGGGATTACAAGCTTAGTCCAGGTGTTATCTTGGTTGATAAAAAACCAGCATCTGACACTTTTCCTAGTTTGGTTGAAAACAATATTTTAATGTTGCCATTTAAATTAACAAAAACACTAGATAAATATGCGGTAACAGCCCAGGCTTCGGGATCTGGCCTAAAAGGTCAGCTCGATGCAATTGTACACGGAATTGCTAGAGCACTAGATAAAATAAATTCAGAGGAATATCGACCTATTTTAAAGAAACAAGGACTTCTAACGCGTGACCCAAGAGCTAGAGAGCGCCGCAAGGCAGGTTTGGCTCAATCCGCGCGAGCCAAGAAACAATCCCCTAAGAGATAAGCTTATTAGCGAGACAAGGCGAGGCATTTCATGAAATGAATGGCCTTGCCTCGTAGAGCAAGACATTTCACAGGTTTATAATGTTCTTCAAACAGAATCACATGGTGTGTTGCCAATCCAGATGGCTGATATGCTTCTTGGTGGATATTTGTATTCATTGAATCCTAAATCTGGAGATAAAGAGGGGAATAAAACAAGAATTTCTAAGAAAGTATTAGAGTTAAAGAAAAAAATGGGGAAAAATAAGTTTAACTGTTGGGAAGTAAACTGGAATAAGAGTAGCAGGATCGAGAGGGTATAGATGCAATCTATGCCTCTCTGTTAGGAAGATTTCTTCAAACAATACCCACATTTTTTTAAAAAGCTTGATGCTAATGAAAAAACTCCTGAGTTATTACCAATTCTTAAACAAGATGGCAGTTATCCTGAGGATTTGAAATTGTTAGTAAATCATAATTTTTTTCACTACTCTGGATCAAAGGAAGCATATTTTCATCATTTTGATACTTTAGAATTTGCAACTATTCTAGTTGAAGGTCATTGAGTGCAGTTTTGAAGGTAAAAAAACACCTCGAACTTTTATGTTATCTAGTTTTGTTATAAAGGCTATCGACCCCTTCTTGAAGCAAGTTAACATTACAACATCAAAATAAATAAAAATTTGAAGAAGCATTATTGCAATAGCTTGCTTGGGTTGGTTTGGGATCTGGTGAAACCGCTCAACTTAAGGTCCCACCCTTCACTTCGTAAAGGCCTCGCCTTGTTTCGCTTAGGTTTTTGTTGACAAGTTTAGGCTGATTGTGGTTTACTTAATGTAATGCCCAATCCAATTTCTGATATTAAAGATAAGTTCAAGAAAGATAATGTCAGCGTAATCAATGCAGACCCAGTCACTCCTGTGGTGAATGATTCTCCTGTGGATCCAAATAAAGGAACAATGAATCCTGAGAAACGCACAGGAATAGATATTTTAACTCGCTTAACTCAGCGTTCAAATCAGACAATGATGGCGGGGGTTAACAAAGCTAAAGAGTTACATAGCCAATTCATAGATACAGAACACGTGTTTTGGGGTCTATTGACAGATCCAGGTATATATAAGCTTCTTTCTGAGATGAAAAAAACACCAAGCGAGATCCAGACAGATGTTGAGGCAGTGCTAAAACAAGGCGATAGTCATGATAGTCCTCAGTTTTCTCCTCGAGTAAAGCGGGTATTAGAGTATTCGTTGTCTGCAGCCAGATCGTTGGGTTATGAGTTTATTTCACCTGAACATCTTTTATTAGCGCTTATACAAGAGGGTGAGGGTCAAGCAGCGCAGATAATGAGCAAGCATGGATTAAGTGTCGAAGAGGTGAATAAAAAAATATCTGGTAAGACAACAAGCGTGGCAGGTGAAGAAACAAAAAAACAGTTATCAGCTATTGAGCAATTCTCGCATGATCTTACCAAGGCAGCTAAAGATGGAAAACTAGACCCAGTTGTTGCCAGATCAGCTGAGATTGAACGCATGATGCATATTTTATTACGTAGATCAAAGAATAATCCCGTGTTAATAGGAGAAGCTGGAGTAGGAAAAACAGCAATCGTGGAAGGCTTAGCGCAGAGAATTGCGAGTGGAAACGTACCTGAATCACTGATGAATAAGAGAATATTATCCATTGACTTAATGAGTATTATTGCTGGCGCAAGCCATCGAGGAGAATTTGAAGAAAGACTAAAAAATCTAATTAAGGAGATTAAAGCCTCTAAAGGGGAAATAATTATTTTTATTGATGAGATTCATAATATGGTAGGTGCCGGTGGTGGGGGAAACTCAATGGATGCTTCTAATATATTAAAGCCATCGCTTGCCCGGGGAGAGCTGCAGACGATTGGTGCTACTACGGTGGCTGAATATCGTAAATATATGGAAAAAGATCGGGCTTTGGAGCGACGTTTCCAGCCGGTTATGGTTGATGAGCCTACGCCAGAGAAAGCATTACAGATGGTACGAGCTCTCAAAGATAAATATGAAGCATTTCACAAAGTATCTATTCCAGAAGCTGCTCTAGAGGCGGCGGTGCGGTTATCTCATAGATATATAGGTGATAGATTTTTACCTGACAAAGCTATAGATTTAATAGATGAAGCTGCCTCGTCCATTAGGCTACCCTCTATATCACTGCCAGAGGAAATTCAGAGCTTAAATGAGCAGATAAAACGACTTATAGCCGATAAAGAAGAAGCTGTCAAAATTAATGATGATGTTCAAATAATAGGACTTGATCGAAAGTTAAAGAAATTTCAACAAGAACTTGGTGAAAAACAAAAAGCGTATGAGATGAAAAAAGCGACTACTACAACTGAGGTAACGGTTGAGGCAATTCAGGATATTGTTTCCCGCTGGACAAATATTCCAATCTCTAAACTAACAGAGTCTGAAACTAATAAGCTACTAAATTTAGAAGACATGTTGCATGCGCGATTAATTGGTCAAAAACAAGCAGTAACTGCAGTAGCGGAAGCCGTGCGCCGTGGGCGAGCAGGCTTAAAATCTACTAAACGGCCAGTAGGATCGTTCATTTTTATGGGGCCAACGGGTGTGGGTAAAACAGAGTTAGCTAAAGCATTAGCTGAGATATTATTTGGATCAGAAGAGCGCATAGTAAGGCTAGATATGACTGAATATATGGAAAAACACGAGGTTGCAAAGTTAATTGGTGCTCCTCCAGGATATGTTGGATATGAAGAGGGAGGTCAATTAACAGAAGCAGTACGTCGACACCCCTATTCTGTTGTATTGATGGATGAAGTAGAAAAAGCTCATCCAGATGTGTTTAATATTTTACTGCAGGTGCTTGATGATGGAAGACTGACTGATAATAAAGGACGGACAATTGACTTTAAAAACACAATTCTTATAGCAACTAGCAATATTGGAACTGAATTGATACAGGAAGACATGGTTCAGGAGGGTACTTTTGAAGCAGTAGTTGAACCAGTTTCAACTCTAGTTTATTCACCAACGGGACGCATCGTATTAACACAAGGCAATAGAATGTGGCAAAAAGAGAATAGAGATGTGGCCTGGAAATATGGTGCATTAGAAGATTATTTTCAAGGTGAAGATTTGTCTCAAGCAGCTCCCTTAGACTTAAAACAGAAATTTCCAGTTGATGGCTTTGATACTCACATGATTGCACCCTCAGGGGAAGAACTTATAACTCGAGATAATCGACTGTGGAGACGTACATCTACTACTAGTAAAGCCTGGGAGTTAAGTAAATTGTTGGATTATTTTAAAGGACACGAGGTAACTAATGCAGGCGCGGATAAGCCGGAACAGCAGCTACCAACTGCAAAGCTCTCGACGGTGGCAGTATCACCATCGGAAACACAAATTATTACATATGGAGATAGATACTGGATGCGCAATGGCATGGCTTCACTTAAGTGGGAAACTGGTTTTCTAGCAGATTATGTTATTGGTACGCTAACAGGTAACTCTATTGTCCAGGAAGTTGCGATAGTTGCGCCGCAAGTGGCAGCTGTCTCAACTAGTGGACCATCAGAACCTGACATAGAGTTGCAGAAGAAAGTTAAAGAGCTAATGACAAGTGATAGTGGGCAATTGGTAGAAAAAATAGATAAAAGTGAGCCTTTACCTGCTGATGGATGGAGTGCACACTTTTTCAATGATAAAGGAGAAGAATTTATTGTCAAAGGTCGTAAGTACTGGAAACGTAAACAATTTAATGAAAAAACTTGGCAGAGTGGAATGTTGCCTGAATTATTCACTTCTTACACAATCCAAAATGCTGCTCCAGACAGCGTCGAACAGATGCATCCTCTTGGAGAAGAAGTAAATAAATTACAAACTGAGCAAGAGAGCGAGGATAAAAAGAAATATGCTCAGCTAAAGAAGATGTTGACTGAAAAGCTTCAAGAATTCTTTAGACCGGAGCTTATTAATCGTTTTGATGATGTCCTAGTCTTTAAGCCATTGTCACAATCAGAACTATTAAAAATAGTTGACCTACAGATAGCGGGATTGGCAGACTTATTAGAAGATCAAAATATTGGCTTGCAGGTTTCTGATTCTGCTAAGAAAGAGTTAGGCGTAGAAGGATATGATCCTATGTTTGGAGCTAGACCACTGCGCCGAACGATTCAACGCATGCTGGAGAATCCAGTATCTTCTATGATTATTAAAGGAGAACTTAAATCAGGAGATATTGTTATCGTTGATTATAACGGTAGCGAGTTTATCTTTACTGCGAATACGCGTTTAAAGCGTCCAAGTAAGATAGAAACGGAGGTGAATACAATGGATAATAACAATCTACAACAAGATCCGACACAGACACCGCCAGTAGTACCACCAGTGACAGAAACATCAAAAGTGGATGCGCCAGCACCAACAAGTGGGATACCAGTAGATGACGTAAGTCAGCCAGTGGTACCTGAAACACCACCTGTGCCAGTAGTGCCTTCAGTTGATATTGCTACGAAAATGCAGACTCCTTGGAGTAGTTAAATAAGAAAATAAGGACAAGGCTCGCTGTTTTATCTAAATATTAAAGGCAAGGCCTTTAATATTTTTCAGTTGACAAATAAATAAATTGTATTGGAAATAGAGATAAAAATTTAATAAAACATAAAGTAGTCAATAAGGAATGTGAAGAAGTGTTTTTTAATCAACCATTAATCATTAATTCTGATAGCAAACATTTCAAAAATGAATATAGATACCAAGCTTTAGGAAAAACAAGCGCAAATAGATTATTATTTATTGCATTTACTCATAGAAACAGACTTATAAGGATTATTTCTGCCAGAGACCAAAATAAGAAAGAAAGGAGGCAATATGAAAAAGCTTAAAACAATACCAAAATTTAAAACTGAAGATAACGAACGAGAGTTCTGGACAACTCACGATTCAACTGATTATGTTGATTGGAGTAAAGCAGTAAAAAACCCTGCCATGCCCAATCTTAAACCATCTACAAAGCCTGTAACCGTAAGATTGCCAGAATCACTACTTGTTGATCTAAAAACCTTAGCCAATAAACAGGATATACCTTATCAATCGTACATGAAAATGATATTAGCTGATAAAGTAAAGAGAGAATACTCTGCAAAATAACACCTTTGCATGGGGTCTTGCCTTTGGTAGGTTAACACCTTATAATTACCTATGGTAGATTTACAGTTTGCTGGCATGGAAAACATGTCAGATCTTCATCAGCATTTAGGATCTTCATCGACAGCAAATTTTCTATGGGAGCTAGCTCATCAACAAGGCATTAAGTTGCCTGAGAAAGACTACTGGAAATTTATGCAGCTTATAAGGATGGATACAAGTGTTTCCTTTGAGGAATATGTTACACGTTTTTTTGAAATTCCAGAGAGGATTCAATCTAGTCCTTATGCAGTAGAGCGATCAGTGCACCATGCTATTTCCAATACTTACCGCAAAGCCAACGCAAAACTAATAGAAATTAGATTTAATCCAATGCTTAGAAATAGAGGAGGAGAGCACGATTTGGATAAAATTATATTGGCATCAGTTATAGGAATGAAGAAGGCTGTTCTAGAATATCCAGTTTCAGCTGGAATCATTTTAATGATGGATAGAAGGTTTAGTAAAACTAAGAATGAAGTAATCGTAGATAAAGCAATTAAGTTTCATAGAGATGGTGTAGTGGGAATTGATCTAGGCGGACCAAATAGTGAAAAATTTAATTATCTGCAAATTGCAGATGCAGTTGCAAAAGCGAAAGAAGCTGGTTTGGGGGTTACTGTTCACACTGGTGAATCTACTCCCGCAGAAGATGTCTGGAGCGCCGTTGAAATCCTTAAACCCGATAGAATAGGGCATGGGGTACGAGCATCTGACGACGTTAAACTTATGAAGTATTTAGCCAAGAAAAATATTGTACTTGAGGTTTGTCCTACTTCAAACTTGCGAGTTAAGTTTGTGAAAGATTTGAAAGATATGAAGAGAATTTTGCATAAATTTATGGAATACGATGTAAAGTTTACAATTAATTCTGACAATCCACAATTGTTGCAGACAAATGTTTCTAATGAGATGGATCTTTTGTATAAAAATGGTATCCTAGACAAGAAGCAGATTGAGCAGTGTCTTAAAAACTCTCTAGAAGCATCTTTTATTCGTTAATGAAAAGTAAAACTGATAGACTACGTGAGATTAGAGATGAAGTTCTTGAACTAGAGTTGTCACCGCTGTATGAGTATCGGAAAGCCAATAACTATTTCCCAGTGTTAGGAGAAGGAAGCCATGACTCCAAAATTATATTCATAGGTGAAGCACCTGGAAAAAATGAGGCAGAAACTGGCAAGCCATTTTGTGGTGCATCGGGGAGGATATTAGATGAATTGCTTACCTCTGTAGATATTGAGCGCTCTCAAGTGTATGTTACAAATATTGTAAAAGATCGCCCACCAAATAATCGCGATCCCAAGCCAGATGAAATAGCATTGTATTCGCCATTCTTAATTCGCCAAATTAATGTTATCCAACCAAAAGTTATTGCGACACTAGGAAGATTCTCCATGGTGTTTATTATGGAGCAATTTGGGCTAGGTGATGAATTGAAGCCAATTAGCAAGATGCATGGGATGGTTTTTGATGCAAAAACAGATTCTGGTAATGTAAAGATTTTGCCACTTTATCACCCAGCTGTCTCGGTATATAACCCTAATACAAAAAAAGATCTACTAGCTGACTTTCAGACACTAAAAAAGTTGCTCATTCCAGGAATGTCAACCTAGTACATTCCTGGAATGGGTTTGTCTTCATGAAGTGATATACTTGCAGACTCATGGCAAAACGAGTAAAAGTTACTGTTGTCATCCCACTGGAAGATAGAAGTAAGTATCTATCTGAGACGCTTTTGTCTTATGAGAAGCAGACATATAAAAATTTTGAGGTTATTCTTTCTTCAACCAACAAGTTTCAAGTTAAGCAGAAGTTTGCAAGGTTGATTGTAGATAAAAGCTTAGCTGGTGATCCGGCAAGTAAGAGGAATAAAGTAATAGATCATGGTAAGGGAGAAATAATTATATTCAATGATGACGATGTTTTTGTACCACCTGGCTATATTGAACGCATAGTTGAGTTGTTTAGTAAGTCAGAGACATATGGAGCGGGTGGACCACTTCTGACACCTCCAAGTGATAACCTCCTCAAAGGAGCTGGTGGACTAGTGTGGGAGAGTTATGTTGGAAGTATGGGAGCGGGAGTTTTTCGTTCGCGTAAAATGAAACCTCGTGTGGTATATGACTACCCAGCTGCAAATTTAATTATTCGTAGAGATGTATTTGTTGAACTTGGTGGTTTTGAGTCAGGCATGTACCCTGGGGAAGATACAAAGCTGTGCTTGCTGTTATCTGAAAAGTACAATACAGGAATACAGTATAGTCCAGATCTATTTGTATATCACCATAGGCGTTCTTTGTTTAGACCTCACCTACAGCAAGTAGGTAGATATGGAACGCAGCGTGGTCAGTTTGCCCTTTCCTACCCTCAGACATCATTTACATTGCCATACTTTATCCCATCGGTGTTGCTGTTATATTTTTTAACACTACCTTGGACTGCTCATTACTCAAGGCTTGTCTTAATTCCAGGACTGTTGTATTTAGCAGTAATTATTGCAGAAGCAATGATCTTTGCTTATAAAAAGAATATAATAATCGCAATATTAATGGTGCCAGCTGTGATCACGACGCATATGTATTATGGATACAGGTTTATGGTGAGTTTTATGCGTAAATTAATTGTTAAGATCGGTAATTCTGTATGAAAATAGTTATTAGTTATCTGCCACTGCAAGGACCAGGAGTGCCCTTGTTGGGGCAAAACCGTCAGTTTCAGTGGTTTAGGAGCCCACTAACATCGTATGTAATTTATCCAGTTGTGCCAGCTAGCGCGGCAACCTTACTTTCAAAAAATGGACACGATGTCTTGTGGTTAGATTGTGCGGCAGAAAAATTAAATTACTCTCAATTTACCAAGAGGCTTGAGGAAAATACACCCGATGTAATGGCGATTGAAAGTAAAACACCCGTTATTAAGCAACACTGGAAGATAATTGATGATCTAAAGATAAGGTTTCCTAAGATGAAATTGGTATTGATGGGAGACCATGTTTCTGCTCTCCCTGAAGAATCGTTAGAACAGTCTAATGTTGACTATATTTTAATCGGAGGAGATTTTGATTTTAGATTGCTAGAGTTAGTAGATTACATGTCTGGTAAGAGCAAAAAACTAAGTACAGGCGTGTGCTATAGAGATAAAAACGGGAAAATTGTTCGTACGGGAGGCAATCAGAGAGGATATGATCTTAATTCGTTGCCAATGATTGATCGGGAGCTTACCAAGTGGCAGCTATATTCAAAAGGTAATGGAAACTTTAAATATACCCCCAACACCTACACCATGATTGGTCGTGACTGTTGGTGGAGGAGACCCGCAGAAGGAGGTAAAGCAGGGTGTACATTTTGTTCCTGGACGAGCATATTTCCAACCTGGAGTAAAGCAAGTCCAGAGAAGTTGTTAGATGAAATAGGACAACTAATAAATCTTGGTGTGAAGGAAGTATTTGACGATACTGGTACGTTTCCAACAGGAGTGTGGTTAGAGCAGTTCTGCAAAGGTATGATTAAGCGAGGGTACCATAAAAAAATAGTAATGGGCTGCAATATGCGAGCGGGGGCATTAACAAAACAACAATATCAGCTACTAGGAAGAGCTAATTTTCGCTTTGTTCTCTATGGGTTGGAATCGGTAAATCAAAAAACTCTGGATCGCATTAACAAAGGTACTACTCACCAACAGCTGGAGCAATCATTAAAATGGGCGAAAGAAGCTGGTCTTGAGCCACACATTACAACCATGTTTGGTTATCCTTGGGAGACCTTACGGGATGCAATGCGTACTGTGAAATTCATTCACCGATTATTTAAAAAGGGGCTGATTGACACTATGCAGGCAACAATATTAATACCATATCCTGGTACAGCGCTGTATGACCAAGCGATGGCTAACGATTGGTTAATAACGAATGATTATGCTCGCTTTGACATGGGTGAGCCAGTGCTTAAAACTCCACTATCAGATAAAGAGCTTAAAAAAGTGGTGAGAGATAGTTATAGTGCTTTTTGGTCTCTAGGATATATTAAGCGAAGAATTGTTGAAATTAGAACGTTAGACGATTTAAAGTTTCTTGCCTTTCTGGGAACAAAATACGTTAGCAAACTATTAGATTTTCTACCCAGTAATACACTAAGGCAAGGCCTTTAATTTTATTAAAGGCCTTGCCTTAAATAAACGTATGAAATATTCTACAGTTAGCATAATTATAGCTACATTAAATTGTGCTGATTCTTTGGTTGAATGTTTAACAAGTATATCTGGGCAAAAGTATCCAAAAGGTAAGATTGAGATAATTGTAGTAGATGGAGGATCCAGAGATAGTACAGTATCAATTGCGGAGAGATTTAATTGTAAAGTATTAATAAAAAAAGGAGTATTATCTGAAGCAGCAAAATCCTATGGTCTAGAAATAGCTACGGGAGAATTGGTTATAGATATTGCTTCGGATAATATATTACCAACTAATGATTGGTTAAAACTACTAGTTAATCCATTGATGAAAGATAAGCGATTAGTTGGCAGCTATCCTTTGCGCTATTTGTATCGAAAAACTGACTCGATATTTAATCGCTACGTTGCCCTTTTTGGAGTTAATGATCCTCTTCCATTTTATTTAGGCAAGGCAGATAGGTTGAGCTATTTGTATGATAAGTATAATTTGGCTGGAGATGTTGAAGATATGGATGAATATTATAGGGTTGTATTTACTCCAGAAAATATGCCAACCTTGGGAGCAAATGGATTTGTAATAAGGACAAAATTGTTAAAAAAAGCGCGTGTAGATCCTGCGCACTTTTTTCACATAGATGTTATTTATGACCTTGTAGAGCAAGGTTTAAATAATTTTGCAGTGGTAAATAACTCTATTATCCATAAAACAGCTGATACACTAATATCTCTTATGAAGAAAAGACTGAAATATATGGATACTCTATATCTAAAACAGATAACTAATAGACGTTATCATATGGTTACAAAGAAGAGCTATTTAAGGTTATTATTATATGTATTTTATTCGCTAACTATATTCCAGCCACTATGGGTTAGTTTTGTAGGTTTTCGAAAGAAGAAAGATCTTGCTTGGTTTTTACATCCTTTAGTATGCTTTACTATAACTCTAACCTATATATATTGCGTAGCTAGAGCGAGTATAAGGCTAAGCCCTTCACGATAGTGAAAGGCTTAGCCTTTAGTACGAGCAGTTAAGCTGAATTCTAAAACTTTACAAAATGGGCTATAATTGATGAGTAGTTAATAAGTAATAGCATGAATTATAAACTAAACCTAACTGATAACGAAAAAAGAGATATTATAAAATATTTGGAGTCAGGTAAACCATTGCCTGAAAAATACCGGTTTTTGCTTTTTGATACAGATCGAGAGGTTGAGCTTTTATGGAACGGAAAAACTGATGAAGTGGAAAATATGGTTTTGCCTTTTCAAGCGATTGAACATATTGACGAACCGAGAAGCGAAGAAAAAATCACGGCACAAACTACATTATTTGATACTTCCGGCAGACAGATCAAGGGTTGGTCAAACAAACTTATTTGGGGCGACAACAAGTTGATTTTATCATCGCTCAAAAATGGTCCGCTTAAAAAACAAATTGAAGCCGAAGGCGGACTAAAACTAATTTATATTGATCCGCCGTTTGATGTGGGCGCGGATTTCTCCATGAATATTGAAATCGGCGAGGATACTTTTACCAAAAAACCGTCGGTTATTGAAGAAATCGCTTACCGCGACACGTGGGGCAAGGGCGCTGATAGTTTTATTGCCATGATTTATGAGCGGTTAAAACTTATGCACGGGCTTTTAGCAGATGACGGCAGTATTTATGTGCATTGTGATTGGCGAGTGAATAGTTTTATGCGGTTGGTCTTGGATGATATTTTTGGTAAAGAAAATCAATCCGGAGAAATAGTATGGAATTATAGTTGGGGATTA
>PFSB01000010.1 GCA_002788855.1 Candidatus Roizmanbacteria bacterium CG_4_9_14_0_2_um_filter_38_17
CAGGAAGTATTTTCTGAGTACCTTAATAATCCCTAGGGGTTGCATTAGTTTCTAGAATACGGGACCTTGTGGGATTTGTTATTCAAGATTGGCGATGGGTTTGGCGATTACAAGTAAGCGTTTAAGCGTTGTACCGGGTGGCCAGCAGGTCTGAAGGATAAGCACTTCCTCGTCTGAAGGTTCGACCAAGTACTGCACGTCATCGGCTTCTACAGTCCTAATTTCCACAGTCTCATACACATAACGTCTATTGTTGTAAAAGATGTCTATTTCATCCCCTGGCTCTAGTTCTTTTAATAAAAAGAAAATGGCGTTGTAGCGGTTTATGTTCCACCAATTATCTGTCGAGTGAGCAAACAGATATGTCTTGCGGTTCCCCTCTTTAGCCCCAGGAAAAGCAGTCCCAGCGGCATGGGCAACTCCTATTTGCAGAGCATCTTGGTACTCTTTTTCGTTTCCTGCGTCGACGTTGGCCACAACGTTTGAGTTAGCGCCAATCTTAGGAATGACAATTCCAAAGTCTGTGGAGGTTGGAGATACGCGCTGTTCGCTTGGTTGAGCATTGCTTAGCAGTTTGGCAATAGGATTGCTAGAGCTTTCTTCATAGGAACGGACGATGAGGTCACCTTCAACCCTGTACTCTACACCTGTATATGACCGATAATAATATCCTACCTGCGCAAAGGCAATAGGAGCGAATGTTGCAGCCACTCCATATAATGCAAAAAGCACAAGAAAATTACCAACTGTACGCATGATGAGAAATTTTCGTTTCTCTTCATGTCCTATAATCTGCATAAACCTATTTTTGTAACCTACTATATGATTCATCTCTTAATATGATAATCGTTAATTATTGTTTAGTTTAACCATTTATAACACAATTCACTATTATGTCTATATAACAATCCATAACTTGAGTAATATTTATACTCATAATACAACTCCAGCCAAAACAATAATAGTGCTTTGAAAATTTTGGTCATGGATTTTGTGAAATAATTGTAACCTCTCCCCTATTCCTATAATTATTTATAACAGGTTGGCAAAAAATTAACCCCGGAAGCGTTGTGAGAAGTTCTGCCCGTACCTCCCACAACGCTCTCAGGGTCAATAATGCATAGTTATTATATACCCTTTGATATAGTATGTCAATGCTATAGGTTGTTGTACTTTTCATAGATAGAGACTGTTCTAGCAGTTGATATCATTTTACAGTAAAATAGAGAGAGATGCGTCCTTGTAGTTCAATGGACAGAACAAGGGTTTCCTAAACCCTAAATGAAGGTTCGATTCCTTCCAGGGACACTAAAATGTTATAGTGGATATATGAATCAGCATAAGAAACTGTTGGAGAGATACCAAGCTGCCTCAAATGAAGAGAAGCCGCACTTTCTTCTGGGGTTGAACCGCTATTGGCGCAAGCAATTACTGTACCAACTTTCAGATGAAGAGATTGCCGATGCACTTACATATTCCGATGAAGATGATGCCGTAACCTCTTTGGATATTCTTTCAACTCATAGAAGAGAAGGTATTTTAAAACTGCTGCACCACTCTAAGAGTGAAAAATTAAAGCAGCTTTTATCTTTTGCACATCATACAGCTGGAAGACTGGTTGATATGAATTTTATTGAGATTAAAGAAGATAGCTCAAGGGCAGATCTGGAGACTAAGCTTAAAAACCATTACCAGACAACTGGCAAGTCTCCAACTATTATTGTGGAAAACAAGGAAGGTAAGATATTGGGGCAGCTACCTATTGAAAAGCTTGTCTTGGAGGAAGTAAAGAGCTTAAAAGGGCTAAGACTTGCACCTTTGCCAGTGGTAAAGTACACGCTTGATCAAGAGCATCTTATTGAAAAAGTTGTGGGCACATCAGCACGGGTGATAGTTGTTAGTGACAAAGAAAGTCGGATACTAGGTGTAATTAGAACTAAGAACTTACTGGGAGTATTGGAACATGAAAATACAGAGGATTTTTATAAGTTTGCCGGATTACCCATCGCAGAGCATATTTATGATTCTCCGCTCAGATCTGTTCGGCTTAGATCTAAGTGGTTAATTGTTAATTTGTTTACAGCATTGTCTGCCGCTTTTGTTGTTTCTATGTTTAGAGAAACCTTAAGCCAAGTAGTAATATTAGCGGCATTTATGCCAGTTGTAGCAGGTATGGGGGGCAATGCAGGAACTCAGACTTTGGCTGTTATGGTGAGGGGTTTGGCAACGGGTGAAATTAAAGCAAAAAGCGCAATGTCTGTAGTGGTAAAAGAGCTCTCGGCTGGATTTTTAAATGGTCTTATTACTGGCTTAATTGTGGGAATAATTGCAACTATTTGGCAAGGTTCACCTCTGTTAGGTGTTGTTCTGTTTTTTGCGATGATGATTAATCTGGTTGTTGCAGGATTTTTTGGTGCGATCATTCCTCTTATATTAAAAGCTGTACGCATTGATCCTGCTGTTGCCTCTTCAATTTTTATCACGACAGCGACGGATATAATTGGCTTTCTAGCTTTCTTAAGTTTGGCAACTCTTTTGCTATTGTAGGTATATCAAAATACTATATTAGTAGATCAAATTACGTATTAAAGGCTTAGCCTTATACTCGCTTTTATATCCCACAAGGTCAGACCTTGTGGAGTTCAACTTTTAGGTTATAAAATTCAGATAATTATCCTTATTAATGGTCAAAACAGATGTATTATAGGATTGTTTAAATAGTTTCGGCGTTTTAGCAATGCTACCATATTTAAACTCATATGCCACCAAGTGACCGCTGTCTTCTTCCAACCAGTCAACCTCCGCTTGTTCATAACTGCGCCAAAAATAATAGTTGGGTTGCGTACCACCATAGCTATTATGCTTAATTCGTTCTATAGCTACGAAATTTTCCCACAACTGCCCTATATCATTTCGAAGATCAAGTTGAGTAAATTGACCAATTAGGCTGTTACGAATTCCCAAATCCCAGAAGTAATATTTTCTGCTTTTTGCCACCTCCTTGCGAAGGTTAGTCGAGTAAGATCCAAGCTCGAAAATAATAAAACCCTGCTTTAAAAGATATAAATAGCTTGTTACTGTCTTTGCGTCAATTCCAAGAGCACTCGCAAGTTCATTTATTGAGACTTTTGAACCAACTTGAAAAGACAATAAAACAGCTAATTTATACAAGGCTTCAGGACGCCCAATGTCTTTAAGCAGGAGCAGATCACGAAAAAGATAAGATTTTATAATCATACGCAAGTAATCCTGTTTTTCGGCAGACGAGGGTAGCTGTTGTAAATATGGGTAGCCACCAAACTGTAGCTGATCTGGCAGTAGCGCGGACAGTTGGTGTAAGATCAGTCCTTGTCCAAGTTCTGGCGTTGATAGTGGATAGAGCAGATATTGCTGAAAACGACCTGTCAAGGGCTCTTGGATGCCGTGGGCGAGTTTTAAGGACAAAGACCCGCTAACGTAAAAACATTTTTCTGGAAACGAGTCAATCATAATTTTTAATACCAAACCAATATTGTCTATCCTTTGCGCTTCATCAATAACTATGATCCCGTATTTCTGAATAAGCTTGCTGATTTTAGTTTGGGAAGTAGAAGACAGAGCTAATCGTGTATCTTCATCGTCGCCATTGAACCAAATCACGTCGGACTTGGGAGTTTTAGTTGTCAATTGTGAAAGCAGAACAGTCTTACCCACTCGTCTTGGTCCATAAATAATGTTAATAAATCCCGATTTTTGGCGCGAGAGTATGTTTTTAGTAAGCTGCCGTGTAATCATTTCCTCAAAATTATACCAAATTTATGGAATTATGTCAACAGATTAATACCATATTTATGGAATTATGTCTAACTTCCACAACAGCCGCCGCCACAACAGCCATCAACGCTTGAGCCAAAGAGGAGGTTGGTTTCTTTCTCTACAGACTCAGGAGAATCTGAGATATGCACGACGTTACGTTGAATGTCTTCACCAAGGTCTCCACGTATGGTGCCTTTATCTGCTTTGGTTGAATCTGTTATTCCAGCTAAGTTACGAACTTTTGCTATAATGTCCTCCCCTTCCCAGATCATGGCCAAAACTGGACACTCAGTCATAAAGGAAACTATGTCAGGGAAAAATGGCTTGTCTTTGTGATGGACATACCAGACTTTGAGTAATTCTTCGGTTAGGTCTACAACTTTCGCTTCCTTTGGCTTAAAGCCAGCTTTTTCGAGGCGGGAAACAACCTGACCAGCATAGCCTTTCTGCATTCCGTCTGGTTTAATGATGACTACAGTTCTCTCCATTTTTTTATATAAAGATCGGATCTTTATATAGTTAGAATTGTAACAGCTTGGCTATTTTTTGTCTATCCTTAATTGGCCCAATTGCTGAAAAGTTAATATTCTTATCCTTTATGATATCTTTAGCAACCGCCCTTACCTCCTCTACTGTAACTGAGTTAATTTTATTTATTACTTGTTGGGGCGTTTTAATCTCACCTTCGAGCAAGTATTTGACTGCGTAATGATTGGCAACATCGCCTGAATCCTCAAGACTTAAGATGAAATTGCCTTTTATATGCTCTTTGGCTTTTGTTAGTTCTTTGGCTGGTATTTCTTCAGTTAAGACGTGTCTGAGCTCTTGCATGATGACCTCTAACGCTTGGATTAATCGTTTAGTATCTAAGCCTGCCTTGATACCTAAATACCCGGCGTCAAGATAACTCTGGCTATATGAAAATACACTATACGCTAGTCCCCGACGCTCACGTACTTCCTGAAACAAGCGAGAGCTCATCCCGCCTCCAAGTATGGAAGAAAGTACTAAAAGTGGATAACGCCTGGAATCAAAACGATCAAATGTGCGCAGAGCCAAGATCATGTGAGTTTGCTCCGTTTTTTTGTTAACAATAGATAGCGCGGGTTTATTTTGAACTATACTTTTTGTGGATTTAGTTTTTTTAAGCTTACTACCGCCCCAGTTGCCAAGGTGCTTATTGACAAGCTCCATTACTTTATGATGTGTTGTTCCACCTGAGACGACCAAGACGATGTTGGAAGGAGTGTACCAGTTGTTTCGATAATCCACGATGTCTTTTCTTGTCATGGAGCTAACGGTTGCCTTAGTTCCAATTATTTCTCTGCCTAAACTTGTACCTCGAAATATTAGCTCTTCAGAGATCTCCCCCACTTTACTACTGGGATGATCTTCGTACATATTTATTTCCTCCAGAATTACTCCCCGTTCACGCTCAACTTCTGCTTCGACAAACAGGCTATTTTGCAACATATCTGAAAGCATATCAATTACCAGGCTAAGCTGAGCGCTTGCAGCTTTTACGTAGTAACCAGTGTATTCTTTTCCGGTGAAAGCGTTCTGCTCGGCGCCAATTGCATCGATCTCCTCTGCAATCTGCATTGCTGAGGGTCTTTTAGTAGTTCCTTTAAATGCCATGTGTTCAAGAAAGTGAGATATTCCAGCGACTTTATCTTGTTCCCAGCGTGAACCTGCCCGAACCATGAATAGCCCTGTTACAGACTTGGTGGGCATTGGTACTGTAATTATTGTAAGGCCGTTTGCAAGATTTTCTTTGTGATATTTCTCTGCCATAAGAAATGATTTTAGCACAGCTTAAAAACCAAAGGTTGAGCCTTTCACTTCGTAAAGGGCTCAACCTTGCCTCGTCTTATAATAGCTCTTTAGTCTTCTATAAGGTTTGTCCTTGTATTTTTTGTCTTGAGCGTGGTTAGCACTCTCTAGTCCACTCTGATAGCTAATCCTTGAAATAAGTTTGGTCTTTATCTGCGCTCCCAAATGCTATTATTTATCACTCTCTATTTTATATTGCTGACCATCGGTAATAACCACTATATCCCCATCATTGTCTGTTCTTAGTATAGGTATAGAACGTAAACTAAGCCTAGAAAGCAGTTCGGGGGTTGGATGTCCCCACTGATTCTTGCCCACCGAAATAACAGCGAAACCCGGTTCAAATCTATCTATAAACTCATCTAGTAAACCGTAGCGAGAGCCATGGTGTGGTATTTTAAAGATCTCCACTGGTTTAAGCTTGGTATTTGCAGCTAGAATTTCATCTTGGATATTTTCATCTGCATCTCCGGTAAACACAGCATCAAAGGTACCGTATTCTAGTTGAAGTATTACAGAAAAATCATTTAGATCAGAGTTGGTTGTGGTGGCTCCCAAAATATTGGCTGAAATTGTGGCATTGGTATTATCTGCAACAAACTCTCTACTAGGCCAGAGAGTACGCAAAGTAATATCATTAATTTTTATTTCATCACCAGTGTAGATATTTTGAATAGTAGTATTCCCCTCTTGAATTGCTTTTGTTAGCGCTTGGTATCCTTTGGTAGCATTGCCGACTGGGCTGGTGACAAAATGCTTAACCTTGTAACGCTTGGCAACCTCTATAAGACCATTTAGATGGTCTGCCTGGGGATGCGTCAAGACCACTATCTCTATTTCTCTATCCCAAAAAGGCATATACTTACCCAGGCACTCAAGAATCTTAGTATTCGGTCCTCCATCTATTACGACGTCTATATTATTGGGTAGATCGAGATAAATGCCGTCACCCTGGCCAACGTCACAAAAGATAATTCGGGCATCTTTACTATTGGGCGGTGAAAATTGTGATAAGTATAAGATAAGAATTAAGACTGTAATTACGAGTGAAAGTGCTTTTTTATTCATATTAGTTATTTCTTAATATTATCAGTAGCTATTGATTAATTCTAGAAGAAATTAATCTGTGCAAATGGAATTAGTGCTGTTACTTCGACAATCACAATGAATATTGTCAGCAGTAACCATAAAATCATACCCAACAAGACTCCTAGCGGTCTTATGACAGCTCCCGCAGTAACAAGTAGTATGCCTAGCCATGTAATGTATTCTACTACCCATAATCCGAGCGCGTTTGTTAGTGGAGCCACTAAAGATAGGCGCCCGAAACTGTATACCAGTAAAGGCGTGATAAATACCTGGGCAGCGAGAGTTGTTCGTAGATTTTCCATAAAAATAAACTTAAACCAGCTCGCTACCAGCCCTATCTGTACATTCCAGGAATGTGCAAGGTTGACATTCCTGGAATGTGGTTTTTGGCCACGGTTATCAAAGATAATTATTCCCAGCGTGGCAAAGAAAGAAAGCTGGAAAGATAAACTAGTAAGCCACTCTGGCTTGATGATGAGCATTAGTGCGGCGGTAAACAGTAAACTGTAGATGACATAGGTTCTTCGCCCAATGTATGAGATTAACGTCGCAAGCCCTCCCATAATTGTTGCGCGTACAATAGGCGGATCAGCTCCTACCATGGCTACAAAAAGCGTGATAGTGACCATAGTAGCAATAAACCCAAACCTGCGACCTATGCTGCCAAAGACCTTGTCCACAACCCGGATCAAAATTGACACATTTGTACCTGAAAGCGCCACAACGTGTAGGGTGCCAGTTGTAATAAGATCGTTATATAGTGCTTGAGGCATATGGGAATATTTCTGACCAAAAAGCATTCCAGCGAGTAAGGATGCCTGCGGCTCGGGTAATTGCTGGTTGATGATGCTGACAAAATAATCTGGAGACAATTTTTTAGTAGACGCTTATCTGGTCCTTAATCTTGTCATAAATGGATTGCCCAAGGATTTTTTTGGAAACTAGCTCAGAAATCTCACCATAAGGCCTATTGGCAATTATCTCTGCGGCACGTACTGGGCCAATTCCAGTTAAGGTCTCGAGCGTAGATTGGGAATCATTATTAATGTTAATCAGCTTATCTGTGCTGGCTCCGGGCACGGTTTGAGCTGCACCCACCTCCATTTCTTCACCCTGAAAGGGTACGATGATTTTTTGTCCATCCGTCAATAAGGCGGCTAGGTTAAGACTTAGTGAAATCTGTTCCTGATCAGCTTCCTTGATGAAGCCACCTGCCTCAGTGATGATGTCTTTTATTCTAGAGCCTACGGGTAGCTCATATACGCCAGGTTTTTCTACAGCTCCGCCGATGTCTATAACGACTATCTTGACTGTAGTTTGAGCTGGAGTTAGCTGCTCTTGAGTGTTAAATACAACCTCACTCTGCTTATCTCTACCCAAGGTGGCTGCTAACCCGATAGAAAATAGGAATAACCCCACAATAACCAGACCTACAGGGAAACGGTATTTCTGCAGAAGCTGAGCAATATCCTCAAACTGCACAATATTCGGAGCATATCAGATAGCTCAATTTAAGGCAAGGCCATTCATTGCATGAAAGGCCTCGCCTTGTTTCGCTTTCTTAGATTACAAAGTTAAGGAGGCGACCTGGGACAAAGATGGTCTTTTTAGGCTCGCTCAAGAGATATTTTTTTACATTAGGAAGCTCTCTGGCTAATTTTTCTATTTCGCTTTGTATTTTTGACTGCTCACAACTTACTTCAAGAGTTTGGCGCAGCTTGCCGTTGACCTGAACAGGAATGGTGATTATGTCTTCTTTCACCTGATTTTCATCAAATTTAGGCCAGAGCTCCAGATGAACTGAAGCAAACTCTTCATCATTAGTAAGACTCTGGTATATCTCTTCGGAAACATAGGGAGCAAGCGGGGCAATTATCTTGATAGCACTAATTGCGTCCTCTTTGCTTAAAACCTGATCAGTTTCTCGCCAGACATTAACTAATTCCATGTATCTGGCAATGGCCGTGTTGTACTTAAAAGAGGCAATATCTTCCCCCATCTGTTTAATGGTCTGGTTTAGCTTGCGCAAAAGCTTATTAGTTGTTTTAGCTTTCACTTTTTGGCTGTCTGTAAATAAGCTCCAGCATCGAAGTAGGAAACGATTCATACCTGCCATGCTGGTGTCTCGAAAATCTCCACCTTGGCTGTAAGGACCTACAAACATTAAATACATTCGTAGTGTGTCCGCACCATATTTGTCTATATAATCATCTGGAACGATGACATTGCCACGGCTTTTACTCATTTTAGCTCCATCTTTGATAATCAGCCCGTGGCTAAAAAGGAAAGGGAAAGGTTCCTCGAAATCCAGCATTCCCCAGTCATGAAGGGCAATCGTAACAAAGCGTGCGTATAATAAATGTAAAACGGCGTGCTCTGCTCCCCCAATGTACGCATTAACCGGCAGCCACTTCTTAGTCAACCCTTCATCCCACGGCACATCGAGAAGCGGGTTCTCTATATTTTTCTTGACGCTGGGGTAGCGCAGGAAGTACCATGAACTATCTAAAAAGGTATCAGAAACGTCAGTCTCACGCTTAGCTTTACCTCCACAGTTGGGGCACTTTGTATATAACCACGCGTCTGGTGCTTTTTCTAGTGGCCCTTTTCCATCGCCTTTAGGCTCCCAGTCAGAGACAGCTGGAAGTAAAACCGGCAATTGGTCTTCAGGTACAGGCTGCCAGCCTTGTCCGCCGGGGAGGCGCGCGCATTTTTCACAATAAACCATAGGTATGGGTGGACCCCAGTACCTCTGCCTGGAAATAAGCCAATCTCTAAGGTGGTAGTTTGTTTTTTTAACACCGGCATCTTTGTCCTCTAGCAGCTTAAAGACCTCATCTTTATCCGCCAGTTTATCTATAGTTGGTAGGTTAAACTTTGCTGCGAAAGCTGCATCGCGCTCGTCGTGGGCAGGAACAGACATTATTGCCCCAGTACCATAATCCATGAGTACAAAATCAGCTATCCAGATTGGGATTCTATTACCCGTAATCGGGTGAATAGCTTCAAAACCAGTATCCGCGCCTGTTTTGTCTTTCTCTGTTGCTTTGCGTTTTTGTTCGGTCTTTTTTAGAGCCTGCAATTTGTATTCCTTGGCTTCCTTGGAGATATTGAGCTTGTTTAAGATGGGATGATCTGGAGCTATAACGATAAAAGTTGCTCCATAAATAGTGTCTGGGCGTGTTGTAAAAGTCCAGATTTTTTCAGCTGTTTTAGCTACTTCCCAGGCTATCTCTAGACCTTCGGACCTACCTATCCATTGTCTTTGGGCGCTTTTTATTTTGTTGGGCCAGTCTATTTTTTCGATGTTCTCGAGTAATTTATCCGCATAGTTAGTAATCTTAAAGAACCACTGCTCCATTTCTTTGCGCTCGACCTCATTTTTACAGCGTTCACAAACCCCTGACTCTACCTGCTCGTCAGCCAGCACTGTCTTACAACTTGGGCACCAGTTCACCATTGCTTTCCCCCGGTAGGCTAAACCTTTTTTGTACATCTGAATAAACAACCACTGAGTCCATTTGTAGTATTCGGGATCATAGGTTTCAAGTTTATTATTCCAGGCAAACCCGTTGCCAATGCGGGCAAGCTGTTCATAGAAACGTTTTTGGCTTACCTTGGCCAGCTTAGCTGGGTGCTTGCCTAGTTTAATAGCGTAGTTTTCTGAATGAATACCAAACCCATCTAGCCCAATAGGTTCAAATACGTCGTATCCCTGCTGTCTCTGAAAACGACCGTAAACATCTGCTCCTGTAAACGCGTACATGTTCCCTACGTGAAGACCCTCAGCGGAGGGATACGGGAACATCATGAGGTTGTAGAAGGGTTTTTTGGCTTTGTCTAGGTCCACTTGATATGTCTTATTTTGATCCCATTTGACTCTCCATTTAGCTTCAACATCTGTGTGTTTATATTGTTTCATTGCTAGATTATACAATAATGAAATCGCTCACAGGGTCAAACCCTGCTAGCTAAGGTAGCAGGGTTTGACCCTGTTTTACTGTTTTACTTATACTTTTTGGTATACTTAAAGCTATGAAGCATCTAAGTTCGATTATAACTATTTTATTCTTAGTACTTCTTCATAACCCCGTGCTTGCTCAGACGCTGGAAGGGGCCGATGTACAGATTGAGGTTCACAATATTGAGATTAAGTCCTCGACAAAAAATGCCAAAGCTCCACAAGCTTCAGCTGAATTTATCAATGAAGGCTATCTACTTCAGACACTTGCTGTGGATAAAACAGTGTCTCGTCCATTTACTAGCTCACCTCAGTCTTACCTTCTGCGAGCCAAGCCCGGAATTGGCCTATCCCTGCCTCTAGAGATTAACAACTACCAATCAGCAGTGGTTTTGGACCTAGCCGTTGTACCGTTTAATTCACAATCCTCAATTGACTGTAATGTTGTAGAGGTATCAGCGTGTGACGCCTTGGATTGGTTATCTATAAGCAAAGAAGCCCAAAAACTATTTATGGAAGCTGAGGAAGCAAGGGAGCTTCAACTAGATCTAACTATCCCCGAGGATGCCAGCGAGGGTGATTATTATCTTTCTATCCGCTTAGGTGAATATAATAAACCATATCATTATACCTCAACTGAGCTCTATATTACCGTAACAAAAGATGGCATAATACAACAAAATGTATCAGTTGATGGCTTAAAGATAGCTGATTCTTTATTGTTTATCCCCCACATACCTACTGTTGTGTTTGGAGATCAAGCTCACGAGCTACTTGTGCAAATAAGCAATGGGTCTCCTGTTTATGGAGTTACAGACTTTGATATTAGAATAAGATCGCTACTGGGTTTTGAACAAGTAATAGCTGCGCCTATAAAGGTAGTATTGGGGAACACAACAACCCAGCTGACGGTTGATGTGGAAAAACTGCCGTTTGGACTGTTAATCCTATCCCCTAGCGATAATGTTAAAATTCCCGCACTTGCCTTTCCTAATCCTATAGTCTCGCTAGTTGTACTCGGACTGGTTGTTGTGTCAATTTGGTCCTTCATAATTGTTAAAAGGATGCACCACTCTCACAAGTAACCATATATTAGTTACCAAAACAAGCGAAACAAAGCAAGACCCTACATGCAATGGAAGGTCTTGCCTTAAGTTGAGAGGATAGAACATTCACTCGCTTAAGGTCGATCTCTTTACTAAAGCAAAGTGAACGACCTTGTCTTGTTCACTTTTGATAGCTCATATACGTTGCTCTATTTTCGTCCTTTGGCCCGCTAAATCAATCTAAACTCCCTATCCAATAATTCTAGCACTTGGTATCCTTAACTGATAAAATACCTTTTTCCCGTGATTGAGTACTGAGAGAAGAATCAAAACCTTCTACTTGGTGTATATGGATATACCCTAAAAGGGTACCTAGACATGTCTACATTTTTGTATACCAAAAACAGAGACGTTGTTTTTTTCACACACAAGCTTCGCCTGTACACCTGCTTTTCGCGCTGCTTTGCGTGAATTAAGTATTGTTATAATTAGTATAATCCTTTATAATTTAGGTATATTATAAATCATGCGGGAATCACTTCTCCTACAAAAATATAAGTCTTATCTTGAGAGTACTAATGTATCCACAGCTACTGTGGATAACTATGTGGCTGATGTTGTCTTTTTTTTGGGTTGGTTGATCACCTACTTACCTTCCCATGGATATAGCATAAGCACCGCACAGCCTTCTGCATATATTTCTTATGTAGATAATGCTATCGTAGGAGAGTTCTCTGCTCATCTTTCTCGAGGAACTTTTTCGAATTCAACGGTTGCAAGGAAAGTTGCGGGCTTAAAAAGTTTCTTTAAGTTTGTAGTCACGGAGGGATATTTGACTACTGACCCATTTTTGAACTTCAACATAGATCCACTTAATCATAGCCGTTCTACTCTAAGCTCATTTCGTACTTGGCTTCAGAGAAAAAAAGTAACTGATCATACTATAAAAAACTATATCAGTGATATACGGCATTTACTACATAATGAGGTTAAACTTATTCCAGAGTCTATTAGGGCCTACCTTATACTACTGGACAAACAATATAGTAAGGCCTCTTATAAAAGAAAGTTGGCAAGTATACGCAAATTTATTGACTTTATGGAGTCGGTCACAAAACTTGATCAGCAAGCAGCAACTACCTTAAAAAAAGAGCTACTCATAAATACCAATGTTGCAGATGTTGCATTAAAGGTAGATGTTGTACCAAAAAATGAACCAGACTTAACAATAGACGAGCCTAAATCAAGCATTACTGCCTCTCTCAGGCCTCTTTTTTCTTCTCACTTTTCCTTGGTGCTACTATTTTTAATCTTATCTTCCAACATATTCCTACTAGGTAGGATGAATACCTCCCTTTCATCGGCTATAAACGCTACAACTGACATCTTAGATAAAGGGTCTGCAGGCTCGGTTGAGGATAGTCTTACTGTTACTATTCCTTTTACAGGCAAGCTTAAAGATATGTTTGGAATCCCACTATCATATGAAAATGAATTCAGTTTTTCTTTATATCCCACCAGCGACGCTATAGACCCTATCTATAGCACCGGTCGCTGCTCCACTACTCCCGGTAGCAGTGGTAATTTTACAGTTATCTTAGGTCAAGATTGTGGTCATCCGATTCCTTATTCATTACTACAGCAATACCCCGAAGTATATCTAGGAGCCAGCGTAGGATTTGGACCTGAGCTCAAACCCAGAATCGCGCTGAAACGTTTTGAGTTTGGCTACGTTGCGCCTACCCCTACTCCTACTCCTGTTATGAGAATTGCTCCGCTATTTCTTGATGATGAGCTATCTACTCTCTCGGCAGAGCTTGCAACAACAAGCGCAAGTCTTTCTAATTAAGGTTAATTCTACAAGCTAAATGCCCTACTCCAATTGTGTAGCAGTTAACCATCTTTGAGTGATAAATAAATAATCTACAAATACCAATATGGAATTACAAATTTCTACTAATTTTGAGTATTTATTTAAAAAATCTATTTCTCGCGACTAAAATTAGTCAAACGTATCATTTTGTAGCTTTACATCTCTTTTTTGGTCTTATATAACTATCATACTACTACTTAACTACATCATATTTACCACTTGACATTTGCATTAACACTAGTTTATAGTGGTATTAGAAATACGTTCTCGTGACGAGAAATTAAGTAAAAACTAAGCGTGAAAAATATTGACCAAAGCATAGATAAATATATTAGCGTATCCGCAATAGTGAGAAATGCTAAAGAGGCTGGGTATGACTTCGGCAGTGGTAATCCAATTAATCGCATTCGCCATTACATCAAGCTAGGCTTGCTACCACATATGTTACGTCAACAGTCAGGTCCACACCTTTCTTATACTGAAGGATTTTTACCTCTCTACTCTATAGTCCTGCTTTTGAAAATACAGGATCTAAAGCAACAAGGAAGAAATATAGATGAGATTCAGGTGCTCATAAGTGATGAGCTTGCGCATTATAAGAGATCTGAGCTATTGGCTAAGTTAGGTGACTTTAACCGACCCGCTAACGCTTTTTACTCCACCTTGCTTGTTCTTTCCACGTTAGTGGTTGTATTTTCTTTACATACACCCCATGTTGAGACTGTGTTTGGAAATGTAGGTCAAGTCCAACCAGCTAAACAACTGGAAATAAAAGATGGACTAGAAAATATATCTGTTTCCAATAAGACTGGTAATAAGATTCCCGATGTCTTGGGCTTGGATATATCCCTTAAGGATAAGCCTGAACCAGAAAATATGGATTTACTGTTTTATAAGAGTGTACATAGTTGTATCAACTAATAGTTGACAGTAAGTTTTTGTCTATGATACAGTCTCGTTTATTGAAATAAAAATGGGTAAACCATGAAACAAATGAAACTATTTAGAAACATAATATTATATTTGGTCAGTTTTCTTTTGCCTGTCTTCTTCTTGCCAGCAGTTTTTGGAGACTCCATTGGGATTCCTAAATTATTAGTGCTTCTTGTTGGTAATGTTGGACTACTTCTGTTCTGGGCATACGAAGTTTACCGCACGGGCTCCCTAAGATGGATGAGCACCTCTTTTGATATGCCACTATTAGCTTTGGCAGTTTCTTATATTGCAGGCGCTATATTTGCCTCATCTAATACCATTGGCTCTTTGTTATCTCCCGCCGCGGCGGGAGCGATGTTAATGTTGATACTATTCTATATTCTAGTAGTCCAAACAAAAGCTATAGTGAGTAAACAGAGTGACATTCATATGTTTCATGGTTTACCTATAGAGGCAAATGCAGACAAACTGCCAATTGCTAGATTTGTTACCATGATAAGCAATAGTGATTATGCTTTAGTAAATGGCTTACTACACGGAGCGCTTGTGGTTGCAGTGTGGAATCTTATAAATGTTGGCATGGAGTTAGCAAACTTTAGTTACACAACTAATATTGGACAGGTGACCCTGCAATTTCCATTATCACAGCTGTCGCCCCTGGGGGACGTTATCTCTCAAGCTGTATTTTTGTTAATTGTGCTTGCATATCTACTTCTTAACCTACCTAAGCGCGGTCTATTTGGCTACATCTGCCTTGCAATCTTATCGTTGGGAATTATAGGAACTGGATACGTGTTATCTCAAGTTTCTCCTTTTCCTTTATTACCGTTTAAGTTTGGCTGGATTATAGCAATTGAAAGCTTTAAAAATGCTCCGATATTTGGAGTTGGGCCTGATGGATTCATTACTGCCTTTACTCGTTATAAACCAGCAAGTATTAATTTGACTGATTATTGGACTGCTTCCTTTGGTCTCTCTAGTAATATGTATTTTCATTTATTAACTACAGTGGGAATATTGGGACTTGGAAGCTACCTATTGCTAGTGCGTAGAGTGCACGTTCTATTTAGACATGCTGAGAAAAACAATAAGGGCATTTTGAGAGTTATATTAGGTATCTTTTTAATTCAGCTACTTATACCGTTTGGTATGACTTTGCTATTTGCTCAACTGGTTCTGCTTCTAGAGTACGGCGTGAAGTCTAGTTCGCCTGCTACAAAAATTAAGTTGGTTAAGATTTCTGACGCATTTAATGTTGATTAATTTAATGGGTAAACCATGAAATCACGCTTAGCGTGATGAAACAAATGAATAAACAAAATACAGTATTTAGCTACATAGTATTAACACTGGGTCTAGCTCTGGCGGGAGGGTTATCGTATGTAGGTTATAGAGTTGCTGCTGGAGAGTATGTATTCGGTAGATCAATAAGAGAAGCGGCTGCCAATCGTGGAGATGCAACTTACAATTCACAGATTCAAGCTATTGGGCTCAATCCTTATGATATAAGATATAGACTGAGTTATGCTCAGACTAACCTTGCGATAGCTAATTCTTTAGCGGCTAACAAAGACTTAACAGATCAAGATAGGCAGATTATTCAGCAGCTAGTAACTCAATCTATAGAGCAAGCAAAAAATGCCATAGCCATAGACAGCTTAAGAGCTGATAGCTGGGCGGTTCTAGCTAATATCTATCAGAGTCTCATAAATGTGGCAGAAGGATCAGATCAATGGGCAGTTGCTACATATCAGCAGGCGATTGCTGTTGATCCTAATAATGCACAGCTAAGGTTGGCATATGGTCAGTTATTATTTAGCTTAAATGAATTTGAGGCATCCCAACGTCAGTTTGAGCTAGCGGTTTCCTTAAAACAGGACTATACAAATGCTTTTTATAATCTTGCTTTTGCATACAGCAAGCAAGAGAAACTACTTCAAGCACAGTCGGCAATGACACAAGTATTAACTTTAGTTGAAAGAGATTCGGACGATTATAAAAATGCTCAAGAGCGTTTAACTGAAATTAACGACTTGATTGTTCAAACCCAACCTCAACAGCCAGCTGAAGGCGCACAGGATGTACAAAATAATCAACAGGCAGTTACAAGTCCTTCCCCCACGCCTAAACCAGTGTTGTTTGGCCCTGAAGAGGCAACGAATGAGGCTTTTATGGAACCGCCACTAGAATTGGATGAGAAGAGCGCAGCTCCAAATGTAACCGTTGCTCCTACTAAAGCCACTCAGTAGTTAGCTTTCTTAAGAAGTTTTAAGTATAGAGTATATGCTTGTTTACCGAGGTATTCACTTGAAAGTAAATTGAAAGGCAACTGTGGATCTTCTTTTAGGATGGCGAGGTACTCAAAAGCTATATGCAAACACTCTCTTTTAACCTTAGTTGCCTTATAATGACTGTGTCTTCCTATGAATAGTGCATACTTATTATTAATGTCTTCGAGATTATAGATCTTCCAAACCAATTCTTTAAAACTTAAAGCCTCGCCATATATGCCGCTTTGTTTAAGTTCGGAGACCACAATCTGATCATTGAGCTGACCATCTTGGTTTAGCTTAAGAATGGTGGAATGAGGATTATATGGGGTTAGATATACGCTCTGCTGTATCATCACGGCGCTTAAGCTGACTAGTGCCTTACGGAAGGCGTCACGGCGCTGGTTGTGCTTAATCTGAAAATCATAGGTAACCAGATATAGCTTATTGTCCCAGCTACGCTGTTCATCATAAAAAGGAATCTGCCCTTGTAGTCTTTTTAAGCCTTGCTTGGTCAAAATATACTGTTTGTGTTTAGCTTTATTGTTTAATTTAATCAAGTTGGCTTGACTAAGATTGTAAACTGCTTTTTGAATCTGAGCAGGGCTAAATACATTAAGCAGCTTGTCTGACTCATTAAATCCTCCACTTTCAATTGCATATAGCACAATATTGTTTAGGCCGTCGATCAAGCCTAAACTAAGATCATTCACTCTTTTACGGGTGCTAGGCATGTTTTCAATCTAACAAATATTTCTAGATAATGCAATCATCTACTGTTTAGATCTAGAAATATTCTATTTTAAAACCCGGTTTTAAAACACTTCTGTGGACCTACTGGGAATCGGACCCAGGACACGGTATACCACTTACCTATAGGCCCTTACTGTAGGAAGCTCATGGGGTTAAGGGCAACTCCATTTTTGCGAATTTCAAAATGTAAGTGAGTACCAGTTGACCGACCAGTTGACCCCATCTGACCGATGGACTGTCCCCTAGCGACGGCGTCACCCACGTTTACATAATACTGGGAAAGATGTGCGTAGAGCGTCTGAAAGCCATTGCCATGGTCGACAATCACATGACAGCCATATCCCCATTTTAGACAGCCTGCATATACAACCGTACCTGTGTCGGCTGCGGCAATTGATGGTGCTTGCTTATTGGCAATGTCTATAGCTTTGTGATACCAAACAAAGTTTTGAGTAATTCTACCATTTGTTGGCCATAGGAATTGGCCATCTCCATGGGCAATAATCTCAGGGGCAAGTGGAACTTGACGAATGACTGGCTTTGCGCCTTGAATAACTCCATCGGGTACAATTAAGATCTGACCTGTGTCTAAGGCGAAAGTTTCTAAATCGGCGAACTCATTAAAGGGAAAATTTACTATATTTTGAGCTTCAGCCTGGTATTTTTTGGAAATAGAATAGACAGTTTCCCCTTTTTTAACTGTATGCACTACTCCTGAAACAGGTGGGACTTTTAGCATTGTCTCGATCTTGAGCACGGGATTTTTGACAGTTAGATCATTTGCCCATTTAATGGTATCTTCAGAAACACCAAACTGTTCTGCAATAGATGAAACAGTGTCACCCTCTCGAACAACGTACTCAATAACCTGATCACGTGGTTTTTCTGAGATCTGAGTAGAAGTAGATATTTCATCATATGTGAGCGATGACAATACCGCAGAAGGTGATTCATAGTCCTCAAAGCCCGTTCCCCCCACAATTGGATGACTTTCTTTAATGATTGGAGCTACAATAAAGCCCGCTCCAACTATAACAAATACCGATACGTTTAGGAATGAGCGCGAATAACGACCTCGTTTATGCAATAGAAATGTAACTATAATCCCTTTAAAGCTTTCAAAGTGTTCAGCAAAAAATTCTAACTTAGACTTGATATAGCTAGCGCTAAATTTAAGCCATAATTTCAAATCCTGCAGGAGAGCAGCTAGGTCACGTTTTAAGCGTGCCTTTTGATGATGCCAATGAATTCGGTTTATCATTGTTTGGGCACTGGAATTATACCAAAGATTCCAAGCTGAGATTTAGAATCCTTTGTCAAACATCCAGCGTTTGACACTTTTCCATTAATCCCGCAAGGTCTGACCTTGTGGAGTTATTCTTATCCTTCTTTGAGGTTATCCAAGAACTCCTTGTTGTTCTTTGACTTCTTGATCTGGCTAATTAGCGTAATGATGCGCTCCTCATCACTTCCAAGTAGAGAAAGCATGTTGCGGAGAGTCACAATCTTTGGAAGGTCTTCTTTGCTGATAAGTAGCTCTTCTTTTCTTGTAGATGACTTATCTATGTCTATTGCTGGATAGATCCGGCGATTAGCAAGCTTCCGACTAAGATGCACCTCCATATTACCTGTTCCTTTAAACTCTTCATAGATTAGTTCGTCCATTCGACTACCTGTATCTACCAAGGCAGTGCCTATAATAGTTAAGCTTCCACCACCCTCGCAGTTTCTAGCTGCTCCTAAGAAATGCTTAGCTGGATATAAAGCTGCAGGGTCAAACCCTCCTGACAATGTTCTTCCCGATGGTGAAACATTTAGATTGTAAGCGCGGGCTAAACGTGTAATTGAATCAAGAAGCACCACAACGTCTTTACCTAGCTCAACTAGGCGACGAGCCCTATCTAATGCAATTTCAGCAACTCGAGTCTGTTTTTCGGGAGCTTCATCAAAATTTGAGGCAACTACTTCACCTTTAATTGACCTACTCATATCTGTTACTTCTTCTGGTCTTTCACCAATTAATACAGCCATAATATGAGCATCAGGAAAGTTTTGAGCAACGCCATGGGCAATGTCTTTCAGAACAGTTGTTTTACCAGACTGGGGTTGACTCACAATTAACCCCCGCTGACCAAAACCAATTGGACTTATAAGATCAATAATTCGCGTGCTGAGGGTGTCTTGATCGGTTTCAAGTATTAGCTGCTTATCTGGATATATTGGAACTAACTCGTCATATTTAGGGCGGCGGGTTGCTTTACTACTGTCATCTCCATTGACTTTGTCTACTCTAAGTAATCCCCAATAACGTTCACTTTCTTTAGGTGGACGAGCAATTCCACTTACTTGATCGCCCGATCTGAGCCAAAATTTGTGAATTTGAGATTGGCTTATATAGATATCATCAGGTGAGTGATGAAATTTGGGCCGCAAAAACCCATGTCCATTTGGATTTAAATCTAGAATTCCTGTTACAACCTCGGTATCGTCAGATTTTTCAGGTAGTTTTGTTTCGTCTGTTTCTGCCATAAAGCTCAGAGATCTAAAATAATTGGGTAAAGTGTAATCCATTGGACTACAACTTTCGAAGCTCCTTTATATTAGCTTACCTTGCTAACTTTGTCAAATTACATTAAATACATTAAAATAGCTTATATGAATAATCTTAAGCTCCCTCCTTTGTTTAAAGCATTGCGACCTGGTCAATGGATAAAGAATCTATTGCTGTTTGCTGCAATCATTTTTAATGGCAAACTGTTTGACCCTATTTTCCTACTCCGCTCCATTGAGGGCTTTATTGTATTTTGCGCTATATCATCAGCTAGTTATTTATTAAATGACATCATTGATGAGCCGTTCGACAAAAAACATCCCAAGAAGAAATTTCGACCAATAGCCTCGGGCATGTTTCCAAAGTCGCGCGCTTTTGAGATTATTATTCTACTTACCATCTTGGGATTTGTGGCGGCATTTGCGATCCGTGTGAACTTCTTTTTTATTACCGTGGGATTTTTTGCATTACATGTTCTGTACTCTTTCTATCTTAAGCGCTTTGCTATTTTGGATATATTGGCGATCGCATTGTCATTCGTGCTGAGAGCTTTTGCAGGAGAGGTGCTAACGGGTCTTCACTTGCCAGTATGGTTGATGTTTACGGTGGTCTTTTTGTCATTGTTTATTGCTGCCAGCAAACGCCGCTCCGAGTTTACACATGAAGGTACTAGAACAAGGACTTCACTGAAACATTACCATGAAAAAATGCTGGATTTTTATGTTTCTACTTTTGCTACAGCTTCTATTGTGACTTATGCAATGTTTACGTTCATCGAAGGAACGCTTAAGTTCCCTAAGAGCGAAGCAAGGCTACTAACTCCTCTGCTTTTACAGTATGCTCCGCATATTTTGGAGCGCAAGTGGTTAATGATAACAGTTCCTTTTGTAATTATTGGGATCATGCGCTATGCCCAGCTTATTTATGAACGCTCACTTGGGCAAGAGCCGGAAAGATTGATTACCTCAGACATGCCTCTTGTCTTAACAGTTTTGGGATGGGGGTTAAGCATCATCTTAATTCTGTATGTCATCTAAACAAACCTTAACTTCGAGAACCCGCTTCTCGATACTAATTTTACTTATCTTAATAGTAGCTTTAGGAGGATTATTGCGATTTTATGGCCTAACCTGGGGAGATGGTTTATTTTTCCACCCTGACGAAAATAACATGGCGAGGGCAATATCCCAGCTGAACCTAAACAGTGGTTTTCATCCTGATTTTTTTGCTTATGGACAACTTCCTTTGTATCTAGTTTACTTCAGCTACCAGCTTGTTCATGGTCTGGATTTAAGACTGGTTCCGTTTAAAGAAGCGATCTATAACTTGCGTTTCTGGTCAGCGCTCTTCTCTACATTGACTATTCCCCTGGTATATTTGATATCCCGCAAACTACTTTCTACCTCCTACTCCCTACTGACTGCTGTTTTAGTAGCGTTTATGCCGGGGCTAATTCAAGCTGCTCATTTTGGCACAACAGAATCACTACTAACTTTCTTCTTCATGTTAATTATCTACCTCACTCTCCACTTAGGACCTGGTCCTAAGTATAGATCAATACTTATGGGAATCGTCTTTGGGCTAGCGGTTGGAACTAAGGTTTCGGCTTTGTATTTTATAGCACCCGTTATTGTTGCCAGCTTATATGTTGCGCGGGACTGGAAAAGGTTTATTTATTTCTGGCTTATATTTACGGTATTTGCAGTGCTGGTTGCACTGTTAGCTTCACCATATAACCTCGTTGATTACGAGTCATATCTCTCATCGATGAGATATGAGTCAGCTGTAGCCCTTGGAGAGGTTAAGGTTTTTTATACCAGACAGTTTGAGAACTCAGTACCTTTGGTTTTCCAGGCAATTAGAGTTTTTCCGTTTGCGGTTGGATTTATTACCAGTATTTTTGGTTTATTTGGGTTATTACTATCACTTAGAGAATATAGGAAGCAGTTTTTTGTAATTTTGATATTTTCATTTTTATTTATTATTGCTGTAAACTCATTAATTTTTGCCAAATGGACAAGGTTTATGACGCCAGCCTATCCCCTATTTGCGGTATTCACGGCTTACGCACTCTATAAACTGCAAAATAAACTAGCAGTAATACTAGTTCTGCTTTTTACAGTGGCTCAGGGAGTATTGCTTTTTCAGATATATACAATGCCTGACACTAGAATTGCGGCATCTACCTGGATTAATGAGAATATTCCTGATGGCAGTTACATACTGTCTGAAACTGCCAATGTAGTTGATATTCCCGTACGCAATGAAAATGAACTTACTGTGATTTCCTTTGATTTCTATCACCTAGATCAGGAAGAAGAGCTGTCTGATCAGCTGATCAACCACCTAGAAAAAGCAGATTATATTTTTGTTCCCTCTAGGCGTCTATTTGCAAATCTACCTCAGAACGCCGGTAATTATCCATTATTAGAAAAATATTACGATGCACTATTTTCAGGTCGTCTGGGATTTGAACTTATCCACACCCAACCCCCCTATTTTGAACCCAGAAGGTCAGACCTTCTGGGTTCATTTGAGGAGATTTGGGCGGAGGAGACGTTTACTGTATTTGATCACCCAACGATTCGGGTTTATAAGAAAGTTGATGTGCTAGAATAATTAGATGAACATATTAATCACGGGTGGAGCTGGATTTTTAGGTCTTCACCTGGCGACTTATTTTCATAAGAAAAAGCATAGCTTGACTCTAGTAGACATTAACCCCTTTAATAAGACTGAATATCCGCGAGATTGCAAGATGATTTTGGCTGACGTAAGAGACAAAAAGAAGATGAAGAAACTTATGAAAGGAATAGACGTTGTAATCCATACAGCCGCTGCTCTCCCCTTATCTAAACCTGAAACTATTATGGATGTAAATATCATGGGAACTAAGAGTATTCTTGAAGTTGCCAAAGCTAATAGTGTGAAGAGGGTTATTCATATCTCCTCTACGGCTGTGTATGGTGTGCCAAAAAAACATCCAGTGTATGAAGATGATACACTAATTGGTGTAGGACCATATGGTAAGAGCAAGATAGCGGCAGAAAATTATTGCTTGCAAGCCATGGCTAAAGGATTAAATGTGACAATAATCCGCCCTAAGACGTTTGTAGGTACTGGAAGATTGGGAGTGTTTGAGATTTTGTTTGATTGGATACATGATGGGAAAAAAATTCCAGTGATTGGTAGTGGAAACAATCGATACCAGCTTCTGGATGTTGATGATCTGATAGAGGCAATTTATCTAATATCTTCAAGAGACTTAAAAAAATACAACGCTATCTATAATATTGGCGCAGCAGAATTTAGTACAGTTAAAAATGACTTGGGAGCACTGTTTGAATTTGCTGGTTCTCGCTCAAAGCTAGTTCCTACTCCAGCTGGTCCAGTTAAAGGCGCCCTCTGGTTTTTTGAAAAAATAGGATTATCGCCTTTATATCAGTGGGTTTATGACACGGCAGACAAAGATTCATTTGTGTCGATAGATAAACTCACAAAGGACTTGAACTGGAAACCTAAGCACTCCAATCGCCAGGCTCTTATTAAAGCTTATAAGTGGTATTTATCTAACTATGATGAAATTAAAGCAAGATCTACCGGAATTACACATACCGTGGGCTGGAAACAAGGAATACTGGGGATTGTAAAGAAATTCCTCTAAATGAAAAAATATCTACTGCCTATTATTCTACTGCTAGCCTTATTCTTAAGACTGTATGGCATAGACTGGGATGCCGGATTTCATCTACATCCCGATGAAAGAATGCTGATTATGGTGGCAGAACGTTTGCGCTTTCCAGATGCCCTTAACCCAGATTTTTTTGCGTATGGATCTTTTCCTATATACTTGTTGAAGTTTTTAAGCTGGTTAGTTGGATTGGATAGTTATAGTGGAATGTTGTACATAGGAAGAGCTATTTCGGCGTTATTTGATACAGGAACGGTCTTACTGGTATATTTCATTGCCAAACAAATAAAGCCCAAAATTGCTGATCTTGCTGCATTTTTCTATGCAGTATCCGTGCTACCTATGCAGTCAGCGCACTTTTTTATCTCAGATATTCCCCTCACTTTTTTTACCACTCTAACCCTCTATCTACTCCTAAAACTAATATCGAGGACCAGGTATTCTATACGATTGGCGATAGGATTAGGTGCCGCTATTGGTCTGGCGCTGGCCACAAAAATACCAGCAGTTTTCCTCGCCTTCCCAGTGTTGGCAGTAATTATTCTTCGCCGTGTAAGCTTTAAGCAAGTATTGGTTATTGGAATGGTGTCGTTTATTGTTTTTGCTGTAGCTATGCCATATGCAATACTGGATTTTGCCGAGTTTAGGTCACAGTTAATTCAGCAATCGCTTATGCGCAAAGATGCCTTTATCTTTCCTTATACACTGCAGTATGTTGGCACAAGGGCCTATTTATACTTTATTGATAATATTGTCCGCTGGGGTTTGGGCTGGCCTTTGGGGATATTAGCTATCGCAGGCACTACCTTTGTCTTCTTACATATAAAGGCGAAGCCTTTTATAGTAATTTTTGCTTTTGCAGTTCCCTTTTTTCTCTTTATGGGGTCATCGGCGGTTAAGTTTATGCGCTATATGCTTCCCCTCTATCCTCTACTAGCTATCTTTTCTGCTCTGTTTATATCAAGGGTTCAACCCTTATTAAAATTAAAGGTTGAACCCTTATTAATCGTAATTGTAATTTGGCCACTGGCATTTATGTCTATATATTCTCGTCCGCACTCGAGAGTTGCTGCGTCAGAGTGGATGTTTAGTAATATTCCAGCTGGATCAACCCTGGCGGTAGAACACTGGGACGATAGGTTGCCCTTGCCTATAAAAGACAGTTCTATCTATAGCTATATTGAGCTTCCATTGTATGAATCTGATACACCAGATAAATGGCAGAGCATAAATGAAAAGCTTGTTAATACAGACTATATCATTATGGCTAGCAATCGTCTGTATACACCGCTAATGAAATTGACAGATTGCGAGAATCTCCCACCAGATAGGTGCTATCCACAAACAGCTCAATATTATCAAGACCTGTTTGCTGAAAAGCTAGGCTTTGAGTTAGTAGCTGATTTTGTTAGCTATCCGCGATTTTCAATTTTTAATTTTCAATTTTCAATTCCTGATCAAACATCTGATGAATCATTCACGGTCTACGACCACCCAAGGGTGATGATCTATGAGAAAAATATTGAATAATATCAAATATCAGGATTATTTATTGCTGGTGACATTATATATTGCTACTCTAGTCTTCTATACATGGGGTATAAATTCATGGCGCTTTTCTTTCGTAGGTGATGAATGGTATTTTTTTACTTATGCAGCTGATATAGTCTCAAAGAGTTTCATGGTTAATCCATTCGACCTTAATGGAGTATTCTCTCAAAATCCTGTTCTGGGTAGTATTTGGCAAGCATTATTCATGTGGGTAATAGGAGTCAATAATTTTGCGTGGCGATTCTCAAATGTTATCTTGATAGTTCCTATTTCTTTCTTTAGCTATACATGGTTACGGAGCCTGATTAATCGCAAAGTTGCGCTTATGACGGCGGTATTAATATGTTCTTCTGCTTACTTTGCTAACTTTCTTAAAATTGGCAAAGTAAATCCTCTTGCGTTAGCTATGCTAATGCTCTTATTTTACCTAGCAGAGCAAGCTCGTCTTAAAGATAAAAGATTAAATTATATATTGATTGGAGTTTTGCTTGGCTTATCATTTTATGTATATATTGGTCCTCTCTTCCCTTTTATTCTTAGCCCTTATTTATTACTATTATTCAAGCGTAAAAATCTGGATAAATATATACAGATGGTGATAATTTATCTTATCTTTGTATCTTTAGCTTTATTTTCCATTCAACAACATTTAGGTCCAACAGCAGAAAAAACCATATTGAATCCAGAGTTTGAGAATAAATCACAAGTCATAATAAATATCCTGCGTAATTTCGCCTTGTATTACAAAAATTTCGATTACAACTACAACCATTTTGTTATTGGACCATACTTAGATTTTATTACCCGTATATTGGCTCTAATAGGTTCATTTATGGTCGTTATGAAGATAAAAAATCTATCTTATGCAATTATCTTATCACTGT
Organism: Candidatus Roizmanbacteria bacterium CG_4_9_14_0_2_um_filter_38_17; assembly: GCA_002788855.1. Lineage (NCBI taxonomy): Bacteria > Candidatus Roizmaniibacteriota > Candidatus Roizmanbacteria bacterium CG_4_9_14_0_2_um_filter_38_17. The sequence goes on from PFSB01000010.1 coordinate 26,234, forward strand.
ACATATGCACAATTGTTGCTATTGGAATAACTTCTCCATATGTATATGCACCTACTATGCGAGGGATATATTTTTTGCCATTTGGCTATATATTTGCTGCAATAGCATTGGTAAAAATTAGCAGTTATTTGCCTAAAATTTTAATATATATCCTGATAATCGTAATCTTTGGAATAAATGTGTACCAAAGCCAAATAAGGATATTTCAACTAGTCAACCATCAAGAAACAGCTCTTATTATTAAATATCTACAGCAAGCAGAAGTTGGTAGCGAAAGCGTGTTGTTGCTGAGTGACAGTAGTAGTTTTAATGAATACAACTTAGCTCCTATAAAAATTGCTTATGACCTTATTGAATCCAAGTTAACTGTGATACATTCTTCCAGAGTAGACTGTAATCAGGTAAGTCATAAGACCGTGTTAGTGCCAAAAAGTGAGTTAACTAAAATAGATACGGACTTGTTGAGTGAATGCGATAATATGGATAAGGTGATTATTATAATTCTTGATCCCTTAGTTTCTAAATAAAATACTTCAAATGGGGGGGGTGTTTGTAAGGCAGGCAGCTGTCAAAGTTAATCATTTTTTTCTGCCAGGGAAACTATTGGGAAATTACTGGTTATTATTTTTACATCAACTCCGTACTTATCTTTAAATGCTTTTGATCCTCTCTTTTTATGCGATAACCACTTAATTTCAAAAGCGCTGATCTTTTCTCCATCTTTTACAATCAGGTCAACTTCGCTTCCAGCTCGGGAACGCCAAAAATAAAGTGTTTTCCCAAGCTCGAGCTGAATATTTTCTTTAGCAAGTTCCGAAACAACCCAATTCTCCCACAGTTTTCCTATGTCTGATCTTAAAGGGTTTACGCTTAATTCGCCCAGTAGCGCATTGCGAATACCCGTGTCCCAGAAATAGATCTTTGAATTTTTTGCTATTTCTTTTCGCAAGTTTGTGCTGAAAGCTGGAAGTCTGAAAATAACAAATGTTTGTTCCAAAAGATCAATGTATCTGTCAACCGTAACTCTGGATAAATTTAAATTGTTGGCAAGCTCATTTATAGAGACTTCTGAGCCTGTTTGAAAAGCTAAAAGCATCAGTAGTCTTTTTATTACGCCTGGATCTTTTACTAATCCAAGGTTGAGAATATCTTTAAGGAGAAAGTCGGAAACCAAGTTTGTTAAATATTGCGGTTTCTGTGCAGTTGTTACAGCTTCAGGATAGCTACCGAAAACCAAAGTCTCTAGTAATAGAGTCCTTACTTGTTCAGAAAACTGCCTTTGTATTTTGTTCCAAGAAAAAGCAGTTGAATACCAGTCTTGGGTTGATATTATTTCTTTAAATAGAAGCGGCGTGAGAAAAAGCTTGACATTGCGTCCTGTTAAGCTCTCGGTTGACTGGTTTAATATGTTTAGGCTTGAAGAACCAAGAAGTACTATTTTTGTTGAAATTGCCGAATCGTACCAGCCTTTAACTATCTTTCCGGTTTCTATCAATCCCTGCGCCTCATCAATAACAAGAACTTCAGGCATTCCAAAACTTTTGATTGCCGCTTTTGGTGTGATTTTTGAAGCTGCTAAAAATCTTTGCTTGTCTACTTCAATATCAAGATTAAGGAAATAGACATTTCTAGTCCTAAAAACTTGTTGAACCAATGTGGTTTTTCCAACCTGACGTGAGCCCAAAATAATAACTATTTTTTGAGTCTTTAATAACTGCGCGAGTCGCCCTTGGGCAAGTCTTGGCATGAAATTCATAACTACACTATACAATATGTACTATTATTTTGTCAAGTGCACTATTTGCTTAATAAAATATTTCAAGTGAGGGTGTTTGTGTTTGTATGGTAAGTAGCTGTCAAATAGGTTATAGATCCAGTGGATTTGCGTCTTGGTTGTTTTATTAAGATGCTCAACTATGTCTAAGTTATCCTCCAAAAAGTAATCTACTTTAAGAGATTTAACCATCTTTTCTTTGAACTTGTGGGGTTGATCGTCACTCTCGTTATGATAAATGCCTGAAAAATAGTCATATAGGTCGTTTCGCTTGAGCCAGCGCTCCAGTTGAGGACGCAAGAAGGAGTAGCGACTGGTAATAATAAAGCCTTCGATCTTATTTTTTTTGAGTAGATTGCGTAGCTCATCTATTCCTGGCGCTGGGAAAAAACTTGTTTCGTGGATTAGCTCCCAGATCCTTTTTTCGAAAATGCTTTTTGGATAGTAAAAGCCTAGTTCTTTTTTGCCTAAAATAAGGCTTTTTAAGTATTTTGTGGGCTTTCTAAAAATTCGCAGAGGGTTATAGGCAATAACTCCATCAAAATCAAAACCTACTTTAAGTTTTTTTTGTTTCATCATATTCTGTACATTCCAGAAATGTGCAAGGTTGACATTCCTGGAATGTCTTCTGTTCACTGTTCACTGCTTGCCAGCATATTCCCAAGCACTTTGAACAATCTCCGCAAGATCCGAGTGCTGTGGCTTCCAACCAAGAGCCTGTTTTATCTTTGTTGAATCGGCTACAAGCTCAGCTGCGTCGCCGGGTCGTCTAACCTCAATTTTCACTAAAAGCTCTTTTTGAGTGATTTTTTTTACAGTATCTACGACTTGCCTGTTTGACCAACCTCTACCCGTTCCAACATTGTAAGCGTCGTGACGAGGATCGTTTATTAATGAGCTTAGTGCCATAAGATGGGCTTGGCAGAGATCTACTACGTGAATGTAATCACGGACACAAGTGCCATCAGTAGTGGGATAGTCGTCACCAAAAAGCTTAAATTCAGCTCCTTCTTGAGCAGCTTGAAGAGCCAAAGGAATAATATGGGTTTCGGGCTCATGGGTCTCTCCTAAAGATCCGTCACTGCTGGCACCAGCCAGGTTATAGTAGCGCAAACTTAATGAGCTTAGGTTTTTAGTGCGCCAGAACCAGAGCAACATCTGTTCAACCAATAGTTTACTCTCGCCGTAAGGATTAGTGGGTTTTTTTACTCCTGACTCAACAATTGGAACCACATCGGTATTGCCGTAGACCCCAGCAGATGAGGAAAAAATGAGATTGTTGATACCTGCATTTAGCATTGCAGTTATTAGTGATAAAGATCCAAAAGTGTTTACTTTAAAATACAGCTCGGGCTTGCGGGTAGACTCCTCCATCGAAATTAGTCCAGCAAAATGAATTACAGCATTAGGCTGCTCTGTTTTAAGAATCTCTTCAAGCTTAGCCATGTCTAAGATGTCTTGTTGGTAGAATTTGGCCCTTTTATTGGCTTCTACTGTGGAGTTTTTAGTTCGATCTACTATTACCACTTCGTGATCATTATTAAGAAGCATCTGGACCATTATTGAACCTATGTACCCTGCTCCCCCAGTTACTAGTACCTTCATTCGCCTATTTTATCACTTATCTCAATGAATGCGGTAAAATAGCTTAATGTCGTCATTAATGCCGTCACTAGATATTCTCTATATCCTTACTTGGTGGTTAGCCTTGATGTTTATAACCCTATCTTTTATACCTATAACTTCCATTTTGTTCTCCAAATTTGTAGACAAAGGGTATATTTTTACCAAAGTAATAGGGATGTTGGTATTATCTTACCTAGTGTTTATTGGAGGATACCTCAAGCTAGTTCCTTTTACTTTTCCAGCTGTACTGGGAATTTTAGTCATATTGGCGGGTTTAAATTATCTAGTGCTTAGAAAAAGATCCCTAAAATTTAATAAACAAGATATAAAATTTTTCATTATTGAAGAGTTGCTGTTTTTAGCAGTACTTGCTTTTTGGAGCTATGTTAGAGCGCATCAACCAGCAATTGAGGGATTGGAGAAATTAATGGACTACGGTTTTGTGCGCACAATGCTCGCTAGTGGAACATTTCCTCCCCAGGATATGTGGTTGGCCACAATCGCTAAGCCGGAAATCGGCGAGGTTATTCCGGAAAACATAGCTGGTTTTTATATTAACTACTATTACTTCGGTCAATTAGTTGCTGCCGTACTAACTAGATTATCTATGCTTCCTTCAGCCGTTACATATAATCTACAAATTGCAACACTTGCCGCTTTTACTTTTGTGTGCTCTTTTTCTTTAGGGATAAATTTATTTTATATAAAGATCCGATCTTTATATTCTCTTAAGCAACTTTTGGTGGTGGGAATATTGTCTGGGTTGCTGGTGACTTTTGCTGGCAACCTGCACACAATCTACGCGTTTACAGCAGGCTATCCTCTGGGAGACACACTTCCACTAGCTCCCTGGCAACTTACCTGGGACTTTAACCTTAATAACTACTGGTATCCTAATGCTACTCGTTTTATTCCTTTTACCATTCATGAGTTTCCTGCATATTCCTTTATAGTTTCTGACCTCCATGGGCATGTGAATAACATTCCATTTGTGATGTTAATACTCGCTGGATTACTAGCGCTTATTCAGTATGGAAAAGTTAAATTAAAAGTGGTTATAGGATTTGGTTTTTTACTCGCCGTATTTTATATGACCAATGCCTGGGATCTTTTGATCTACGGGGCTTTAACTGTAGCTACACTGTTTATCATATCTCTAAAAAAGATTAAATCTTTTCTGGTAGCCGTGCTTATCCTTGCTATTAGTTTTATGGTTTTTTCACATCCGTTTAGGACAAATTTTAGACCTATTTCTTCAAGTTTAGGTATTAACTGTGGATACGAGGCAGCATCAGTATTTATTAAAGGCCTTGCCTTTAATAATGCTGAGAATACGCGCCAGATAAGCTTTGGTCCATTTACGGCGGAAGCTGGTAAGTGTCAAATATCCAAACCCTGGATGCATATGATCCTCTGGGGGTTTTTCTATTTTGGTGTACTTGGATATTTGCGGTTTATCCTTCGATTTAAGGACCTTATGAAGTCGCCAGTAGACAAGTTTATGCTCCTAATAATTGTCTTATCCGTAGGTCTCTTGTGGGCTCCAGAGATTATATATATTAGAGACATTTATCCGGCACACTTTAGAGCTAATACTATGTTTAAGCTGGGTTATCAGGCATATATGATGCTTTCATTGGTTGTAAGTTATACGATTGTAAAACTAATTTTTAATTTTAAACTTAGACTCTCTAGGATTATCTATGCTGCTATTTTGCTTCTAATGACATTTGTTGTTCTAATCTATCCCCTATTCGGAATTAACTCCTACTACAATAGCCTTTCTAACTATAAAGAGCTGTATGGCTTAGGGTGGCTTATGGAAAGATACCCTGAGGATTACAATGGAGTCATCTGGCTAGATATGCGAGCAGACAAGCTATGTGCTGCTGCTGCAGGCAAGTGTCCGGTTGTTTTAGAGGCGGTAGGAGATTCATACACGACCTATGCGCGAGTCTCGTCAAATACTGGATTGCCAACTGTTTTAGGATGGCCGGTTCATGAATGGCTATGGCGAGGTAGCTATGATGAGGCTGGTAAAAGAAGAACGGAAGTAGAGACAATGTATACCTCTAAAGATTTAGCTGAGGTAAAAAGATTACTAGAGAGATATGCAGTTGAGTATGTTTTTGTTGGTAAACTCGAGCGCGAAGCTTATCCGAAAATGATTGAATCTAACTTTGATCAGTTAGGAAACGTCGTCTATTCTTCAGGGGATACTAGGATATACTTACTTAGGTGAAACTCAATCTAAAGACCGTACGAGCGATGCACATGAGAGAGAACTTTTAAGCTATTTATCAAGCAGAAATAAAAGCAGAATTGATGAATCTGACTTCGAAAATCAGAAAGAGTTCGTATAAGGTATGGAATTATGAATAATATATGAAATGCCCATTTTTTAATACATAAGGAAACTAATATGGAAATAGCAACTCTATTACTTACAGGGCTAAATATTCTAATTATCCCTTTTTTACTTTGGTATCTTAATTCAAGAACTACTAAGCAAATTGAAGAATTAAAAATCAAGAATGATCTTAAAATACAAACATACAAAAAGCTGTTTGATATTTTTAATTCTATTCTTACAAAAGATCGCACTACCAACTGGCATCCTAAAGATAGGATAGATCTCGTTGTTGACTTGTTAAAATATGCTCCAGATGAAATAGTAGATAAATTTATTTTATTTTGGAATGAAGCAAAAAAAGGGAGATATGAAAAAAGTTAATTTATCACCACTGTATGAGGATATTCTCTTGTTGATTAGACATGACTTAGGTTATAAAGATTCTAAAATTAATAGAAAACAAGTAGTAGAGTTGCTATTAAGCAAATAAAAAATGGGCACATCATATGACATGGCATATCTGCAAGTGCTAAAACCATACGTATCGTGAGTCCACCATGGATTTAAGAGATTTATTATGTTCTGGGTTTCGGTAGGAATATTCATAGTTTCGAATGATGCAACTGTTATTCGAAACTATTGCAAGTAGGACAATGATGGCTGACCCCATTAACCCTCCGTCATTCCCGCACAGGCGGGAATCCAGAAATGAGATTCGCAGACGCTTATTCTGAACTCAAAAGGTCAGACCTTTTGAGTTCAATAAACTTAATTTGAGTATTTACTTACCGATACGCTTAAGCTTTTTACAATGTTGTCACACCAAGTTGCTCTATCATCTTCCGTGCTACAATCCCAGAATAACTCAGATTAATGGGGTCAGGCACCATTCTTTACAAGCCGAGCTTTACATGAAATGGATAGCCTCGCCTTGTTTCGCTCATACTTTTATATGAGGTGATATGTTTACCGAAGCTAGGTAGATAATTGATAACAAAAAAAGCGGGAGGTTGAGTGTCTGCCCTACACTCTACCTCCCGCTTTTACTGTCAAAATACCCACAAGACGTGCCTTGGGGTAACCAAAGGTCATCTGCGGCTTGACAACCATATACCAATTTGTTACAACTACACTAATATAGATTGCAATCTGCCTGGCAATCCATATCTCAGTCATCTGACTGACATTTTTAGCGGCTAAAGGGCATTGCTATTCGTAGTCTGTTCAAACGGTACTAGCGATAGTGATGCTCTTTTCTTTCGATCTGTCCCCTTGCGGGGATGTTCCACCCACTTCTTTTTGCCCTCTTAAGCGACTAAAGGGTTGCTATTGGTATACTTAAACCTCTCTTTTGTAATCGTAAAAACTGCTCTCTTGCTTGTTTTGTAAAGAAATCATTGTGCTGCAACTTCCCCTCCAAGACACTTGCGCGTTTACCTGGCTTATCCCCTAAGACTGCTTTAATTAGTGACTTAATTTTTTTCATTCTTTTTTCGCTCCTAAAATAACTCTAACATACGCGGATATTATTTGTCAAGCCCCATAGTTAACATACTGTTAAGATATGAGTATCCTATAATATAGGATGTTAATTATAGCCCTTATTTACGGTCCGTAAACTTATCTACATGCGTTGTGGATAAGTTGTTAGTTAACTATCTACTGCCGTAGACATGCTAGATGCTGATTAGGGTTATAAAGAAAATGGGGTAAAATCCTATAATGTGGTTATTTAGAAGTAGACCTTATTTAAAGACCTTTTTGATCAATTCAGGTAGATATTTGGATGTATTGTTAGAATAAACAGCAGTCATTCCTAATCTCTTAGCTTCTTTAAGGCGTTTGTTTTCTTGTAGCACTGGCCTTACACCTGCTAAGAGCGTTAATTCTCCCAGTGCGCAGCTATTATTGGCAAGTGTCTTATTTTTTACTGATGAGTAGACTGCAAGTGCCACCGCCAGATCTGCACCGGGGTCTTCGATCTTTAGACCGCCTGAGACGTTAATAAAAATATCGTATTGGTAAAGTGGAATGCGTAGATGCTTTTGTAGAATTGCGGCGATCATCTCAAGTCTGGAACGAGAAAAACCTTGGCTTACTCGTTTAGGGTTGGGAATTTTACTATCCACAACTAGACATTGAATCTCAACTAATAGTACTCTTGCTCCGGCTATGATTGGGCAAAGAACAGCTCCTGGAGCTGAAATGAGTTCATCGTCCAGAAACATTTTACTGGCATCCGCTATTTCTTCCATACCATCTTCCCCCATCTTAAAGACTGCCAACTCGTCAACTGTTCCAAAACGGTTTTTAAAGCTACGAAGTAATCTTAATTCTTCTAGGCGTTCTCCTTCTAAATACAATACTGTATCTACGGCGTGCTCAAGAACTTTAGGGCCAGCAACGGTTCCTTCTTTGGTTACCTGACCAACAAGAATTACTGGAATTGAGAGTCTTTTTGCCAGTTCAATAAGCTTCTGCGAGCAGTAGCGAACTTGACCAATTGAGCCGGGAACTCCCGTTAAACCGTCGGACCAAAGAGTTTGAACGGAGTCAACTATAACAAGGTTAGTATCTGGATTTTTACTGATGGTAGTTAAGATTTCTTCGATGTTGGTTTCTGGGAAAAGCTCAATGCTTGCTCCTTTAATGTTAAGCCTGTCAGCTCGAATTTTGATCTGTTCAGGTGATTCTTCTCCGCAAACGTATAGACAGCCTGCCTTGTCTGCTACCTGTAGCAAAATTGTGCTTTTACCAATTCCTGGCTCCCCCGCCAAGAGAACCACATGTCCTCCTACTAGACCTCCACCCAATACCCTATCTAGCTCCAACAGCCCTGTTGAGACGCGTACGATGTCTTTATTAACTGTATTGGACAAAGAGATTGGAGATGTAGTTGAAGAGCGATGTGAGCTCTTGGTTTTGCGGATATCCTTGGTGCTTACTTCAACTAAGGTTTCCCACTCATGACAAGCTGGACATTGACCATTCCATTTAGGAAACTCGTTGCCACATTGTTGACACACAAAAAGGGTTGTAGCTTTCACCATGGGCTAATTGTACTATATATAATATTGACAAATACGTCATTATGCTGTAACATCTACCTAAGATTATTTCTTATGTAGATGTTATGATTAATCAAATACTACGTCGCAAATGTGCTTTTCAGACAGTTTTTAGTGTATCTGACGTTGCTCGTCTTACTGGTAAACAGCCAGATGAAAATTTACTGTCGGCTTTAAGTTATCACGTTAAGAAAGGTAACTTACTCAGACTTACCAAGGGTATCTATTCGCTTGATAATCAGTACTCAAGAGAGGAACTTGCAAATAAATTGCGCCAACCGTCATACATTAGCTTATATACTGTGTTGCAGAAAACGGGGGTTGTGTTTCAGCCGTATACTTCTATTTTTGTTGTTTCAAACAGATCAGAAACCTTAATAATTGGTAATCAGAAATATCTGTACCGTAAAATAAAAGATACAATACTACTAAATTCACAAGGTATTAGTGAAAATAATGGCGTATTTGAGGCTTGCGTGGAGCGAGCAATTTTGGATAAAGTCTATCTGGATGGAGAAGAACATTTTGATAACTTAAATTCGGTAGACTGGAATTATGCGAATAATCTAAACGTTGATGTGTTTAAGAGCAAAACAATACAAAAATATATAAATAAACATGCTGGATAGCCAAAAACACAAGGTACATTTGTCAAATATCTTAAGTTCTTTATATAAAAATAGCCAGGTTTCCACCAATCTTGGGTTTAAAGGTGGCACAGCTTGTTATTTTTTCTATGAGCTTCCCCGGTTTTCTGTAGATCTGGATTTTGATCTTATTATCCCGAGTTTAATATTGAAATCAGCTAAAGATATGCTTATTAAAAGCATTACAGCTATTTTAGACAAAAATTACGATGTAATAGATTCCTCGACAAAGTACAATACCCTATTTTGGCTCGTATCCTATGAGAAGGGTCAGCGTAATATTAAGATTGAAATATCAGTTCGCGACTTTCCAAATACATATGAAGTAAGAAATTTCTATGGAACTTCGGTAAATGTGTTACAAATAGGTGATATTATTGCGCATAAGTTAGTCGCAATTCAGGATCGGAAAATAACAGCCAATAGAGACATTTTTGACGGTCATTTTTTCTTAGGTTCAAAATATGCCACTGAAATAAATAATGAGATTATTGAATTTAGGACAGGACTCAAAACTCTTAATTTCTATAAATCACTACATAAATTCATGAGCTTCTATAAACCCAAGAGTGCTTTGGAGGGCTTAGGAGAGCTTTTGAGTGAGAGTCAAAAAAACTGGATTAGGAGTGGGAAAATGATTTCTGAATTTACTGGATTAGTCGAGAGACAAATTGAAGTTTTTAGTTGAGCAGAATACCTTTAAGCAGGTAGAGGTAGTCGAGGATGTTTACAACATTGTCGTTGTTGTAGTCAAATCTCATACTACCCTTGGCCCAGTTTTGTTGCCAATTTTTTATTGCTTGGGAAGAGTCTTGTTCAGATATTATAATTTCAATTTCCGCTCCATTTGCATTATGAGATAGTTGTTTAATTGAAATATTACTACTTAAACCGCCATATTCATCACCATCGAATATTAAGCCGTCATGATGCCCAGTAGCGTCTGTTATGGGATCTGGTGTTGTGTCTATCCAGTGAGAAAATCCCGAATATTCTAGTATGTGAATTAGAGTTCCTTGAGTTACTAAGCTGGGTAGACTTGCATCAACTCCTATGTTTTGCCTGTAAGACAGGTAATAATATGCGTTGTTATTTTCTTGTATGTTGTGATGTATTCGTATGAGTTTAGTACCTGGTTCGCTACTTTCTGAGGGTATAATTGTAAATCTGTAGCTACCAACTTCGTCACTCCATACATTTTGCACTTCTTCTTCTCCTATCCAGCCAACATGGTATTTATGTGGTCCATTAAATTGATGCCCTTCACTAAAACCCATGACATCTGTATCATCAGAGTAACCAAATGAATCGCAACTACTTAGTGTAGGTTTTGTATCACCTGTGCATTCTAGAATATTTGCGTGATGTGCCCCCATATTATGACCTATTTCATGCTTAAAATTATGTAAATTATTCCCCCAACTGTTATAGTACCAGGAGCGTTTACCCCAGAGTTCTCCTTGTCCATTTGGTCGACCGCATGGTGAGTCTGGAATTGAATATGCAACATAGTCATAATTATCTATCGAAATTTCACCTTGATTATTAATGAGTTCATCTATTTCAGTTGCCCAAGTATCGTAATAATATGGGTCGCTGCAGTCATCGTTAGGGTGTGGTATTTCAACTGGACCATAGGTTCTACCAGTGAGTTTGACTTTACCAAATGAGACTTCTTCAAAATATGCAGAAACTGAATCATTTTGTTGAAAAAATGATCTTAATAGAAAATCTTGATCTGTAACACTTGTGCTGTTGTTAAACTTAACTTGAACAACTAATACTTGTTTGTCTCTAATGTTAGTTTCAGAAGATATTGACACCGTAGAATCCTCAATTAATTGATCACTATCTATTATTACGTAGTTATCTAGGACATATCCTTTAATTCTTATTTTTGAGTTTATATGCTGCTTGAGCCGTGGGTTGTTAGATTTAATAACGTAGTTTCCGATAAATAGTTCCTCCGAGCTAGTTTTTTGCTCAAAATAATCAGCTATAACTAGTTTTAGCTTCCCACTAAAAACTTTTTCTTGCTCCACAAGACCTAAGTCTGTTAATTTCCGGGGTAAAGCTGATGTCTCTTGACTGTTTAGTACGTGCTGAAAAAAGGTGTCTGAATTTTGCTCAATGGTCTTGATTAGTAGCTCTTTGCGATCTGTGGCTACATCTACTGAATCATTAGTGTCTGAAGTTTGGACTAATAACTCTTTCAGTTCATTTAGCTCACTTGATGTTGATTTGGCCTGAACAATATTAAGCTTTAATGGCAAAATCATTACTATCGTTAGTAGTAGGCTAGTTATTAGAATACTGACAAAGAAAACTCCTGCCTTTTTAATAAGAAAAAATGCTAACTTCACGTGAGTATCATCTCAAAATACCCAGACAATATCAACCATGAGTCTTATACAACCAATAGACAATATCGAGGGTTTAGATGTATTGTACTTTAATCTCCTTGATATTTTTAATTTTCTTATCGGCGGTGATAAATAGCTGAGTATTTGTTGCCAGCGCTGTGGCAAGATGGATTGCGTCTGGAGTCTTAAGATTGTATTTTGCTCGCAGTTCGGCTGATAAAATACTTATTTCCCTTGTTAGTGGTATAAATTCCAGCCCAGGAATATGATCATCCAGATACTTATATATTCTTGCTAACTCAAGCTGTTTTTCTTTTATTGGAGCAACTAATAACTCCGTAATAAGCAAAGTGGAAGCAATAATCGTGGTTTGTTGCTGTACTAAGTCAAGAAATATTTGCTCAGAGTCTGCTGCAAAACGTGGATTGTTCTCAAACAGATAAATATAGATACTTGTATCTAAATATACTCTATCTACTTCATTTATTGATTTTCTTGCTTCCATGCATTACGCTCACTTGAAAGATACTTGGCTCCTCCACCGTATTGCTTATAGAGATTGCCTGCAATTCCACGCAACGACTTTATTGTTTTGACCGTAGGAACGGTTATAATAATTTGTAAAGACCCTTGAACCCTTTCTTCTATATCCCATCTTAGCTCGTCGCCAGACTTAATTGCGAGTTGCTTGCGGATGAAAGCTGGTACACTTGTCTGACCCTGTGGTGATACTTTAGATATCAACATATGCTTTAATTATAGCAATTTGCTTTAAGTATGTCAACGATACATCACTGGTTTTGAGGTGGGAATGACAGAGAGGGCAATCCTGTGCTCGTTGGAATCAATTGTATCCACCTGAACAGTGACCTTATCTCCCACGTCTGGCTCTTGCCCTGATGGGATGTTGGAGATATGAGCTAAGCCTTCGATGCCTTTTTCAAGCTCAATAAATACACCGTATGCCGTCTCGCGAGTTACCACTCCTTTGACCATGTCTCCTTTTTTAAGCTTCTTGGCTATTTTAATCCAGGGATCTTCGGTGGTTTGTTTAATAGAGAGGTTTAGCTTAGCTTCGCGCTCATCTTTCTCAAGCACCTTGACCTTGATGTCGTCACCTTCAGAGAAGTAGTCAGCGGGATCTTCAACCTTCTCCCAGGCAATCTCGGAGATATGGACCAAACCTTCAAGAATAACTTCATCTTTCTTTGATTTAGGATTAATACGAACAAACAGACCAAACGGCACAACTCCCTCAACAATTGCATCAAGCACATCTCCAGCTTTAATAGTTTTTAGAACTTTACGCTTGGCAGCAATTTCTTCTTTTCTGGTAACTAACATCTGGGAAACTACAAAACGATTTTGCTCACGGTCTAGCTCTAGAATTTTAACTTCCATCTCACGTCCGCGTAAACTTGCGGGGTTTTCCTGAAACTCGGGATCGATATGACTTGGGGGAATGTATCCCTTGATGGTTTTGTAATCAATAAGGATGCCCCCATTAACTACGTCGCGAACCATGACAGTAATTTTTTCACTATCTTTATATGCCTGTGTTAAGCCTTTCCAGCGATGATCAAACGTAAAGCGTTTTAGTGATACAACCACACGTCCTTCCCTGTTTTCCTCAGAAATAATTCTACCAAATACTTTGTCCCCTACTTTGAAGTCTTGAAAAAGATCGCTGAGTTCTTCCAATTCCTTGTGCCCTACAACAGCATTGGCCTTTCCTCCAATATCAATTAAAACTTCCTTTGGTTGAATAGAAGAAAGGGTTCCTTCTATCATTTCTCCCAAGGAATACTTAGGGATATTGTACTTTTCTCCCTTTAGAAGATCCGCCATGGTAGTTGGCGTTTTTGATGGCTCCTTAGTCTGTTTGACTTGTGGTGTTTTGGCTTTGGACAATTTGAGTTCCAGCTCCTTTCATTTGTTTCATGGTTTACCTATGTTTCATAGTTTACCTATTATGAGAGTAATTATATCTTGAGAGTAATAGAATTACAAATACCTGTTTATGCTGTGAATCTGCTACAATCAGGATGTGCTACGCATAAGACTACAGCAACTACATAAATTTCTCTTTTATGTGTTGATATTGTTAATCCCGGTACAGCTTGGTAAGCATTTCTGGCCAGATTTTGCATTTATTAATGGCATTAGGATAGATTATTTGGCCCCTACTGTATATTTAACAGATATATTAATAGGCCTTATGCTACTCTCCTGGCTAATAACTTCTTACAAGCGTGGGAAGGACCAGGTCCTCGATATTCGAGGTTGGATATTAGTTGTGGGAATATTTGCTGAAGCTAATATATTGCTATCTTCGAGCCCATGGGTTGCAACTTTAAGATGGATAAAATACTTAGAGATGGGTTTGTTAGTGGCATATGTTAGCCAAGCTAGCTTAGGTATTCAGAAAATTACCAAGCTTCTAATTCTAGCTGGGCTGTTTACTGTTTTTCTGGCACTGATACAGCTAATTAATGATGGCTCAATTGGCGGCTTATTCTATTTTCTAGGGGAACGGAGCTTTAGCTTAAACACCCCTGGAATCGCAAGACAGATGTTGTTTGGCAGGGAATATTTACGCCCATACGCTACATTTGCTCACCCTAATATTCTTGCGGGATATTTTGTAATTACTATGCCTTTTATATTAAGTGGTCAGTGGATTGGGAAGAATCTAAAACTATTTCTCGTGGGTCTATGGCTTATGATAATTTATATTAGCGGTAGCGCTATGGCATTAATAGTTAGCATAGGAATATTATTTCAATATATAAAGATCCGATCTTTATATAAGTATCTAGCGTTTGGAGCAATCGTATTCATAATGGGTATTTTGTCCATAACATATGGGACCGAGAGTGTGTCACGGAGAGTTGAGCTTAATAATATAGCTTATGAACTATTTAAAAGCTCACCGATTGTTGGAATTGGGATGAATAACTTTGTTGTTCAAATGAGTAATTATCGCGATGTGAATGAACCGGGGTTTTTCTTTCAACCAGCACATAATATTTACCTGTTGCTACTCTCAGAAGGAGGAATTATAGGGGTGGGTTTGTTAGCCTGGTTAATATGGAAAATTTATATGATTGGGTTAAAAAGAGGGGTTTATATCATACCTCTTGTGGCAATTTTAGTATTAGGGTTATTTGATCATTATCCCCTAACCTTACAACAAGGCCAACTATTGCTGGCTATGGTAATAGGGCTAAATTTAAGATCCACCACAGGCGGATGAGCCTTTGGCTCAAAAAGCTCCCTTGTTCCGGCTACGACCTATTGTCCCAACCCGTTGCCAGGTAAGTATCGTGGGCGCGGATGTGTTTCACTTGCCTATTCGGAATGGAAAGGAGTGGTGCCACAACGCTAAAATAACCGGAAAAAGAGAGCTTTTTATGCCAGGTACCATACGATACCTGAATCTAGTTCTTCAGGCTGCATTCAGCTGATATATGATAGATTATGACTATTAGTACTCCTCGGCTGAATCCCTCACGGAACTTACACCTAGAGCCTATCAACCTGTTAATCTTACAGGAGTCTTAAAGATACCTTATCTTAGGGAGGGCTTCGCGCTTAATATGCTTTCAGCGCTTATCCTAAATGAATATAGCTACCCAGCGATGCCGGAGAGATCCCCAACAACTGGTACACCAGGGATTCATTCAACTCGGTCCTCTCGTACTAGAGTCAAATCCCTTCAAGTATCAATGCGCTTGCACCGGATAGAGACCAACCTGTCTTACGCATTCTTATTCGTTGTTACCAACGAGAATGGACTATACTACTACCCTAGTATATGACTAGGGAGTCGGCGTATTATAGATTCTACAGAAAGATATCTATCTTGTTCAATCTTAGATTGAACAAAGTCTCTACGGGGCTAAATTAGCTTGTTTCGCTTTATATATGCAGCAACGTTCTTGCTTGTTATTTTTCTATTTTGAGAGTAATTCAAAGTTTCAAATTTATCAATTAGCTTAGCCAATTGTAAAAAGTCTTTACTGGAGCTAATATTTTGCTTAGTTCTAAGAATTACCTCTAATAGCTCAATTTGCTTTTGTTTTAGTACTATATACGGTTTGGTAAGCGAAATAATTGTTAACAATCCTTTTGTGTCAGAGATTGTTAGCTCAACTATTCCATCTTTTCTATTATGTATATATCCAACTTGGGCTAAATTGATTATATATTTCAGGACGCTCTCGTTTTTTTTACTTTGAAAGAAAACAATACTTGGTGCTATCTGGAAGCCGTATTTATAACTATCGTTTGGCTTTAGCCTAACGTAGATGCTTCCATCCGCATCAAGAAATCCTGAAATGTAAGCTTTATGTGTTGCTTGCATAACGAAAAAACCAATCAGCTTCCCTCGGTATTATCCTAACACACGACAGGTTAATCGTGCAAGGATTTCACCGATATGAGCCAACTTTTGCAATTCGCCTTTCGGCGTAAAGCCGCCAAATTGACGGTTTGAACCCAGCTCGCGTAGCGTTTTAATGGGCGAACAGACCAACCCTTGGGGGCTTCTTCACCCCCAGGATACGCTGAGCCGACATCGAGGTGTCGAACCTCCTCGTCGATATGAACTCTTGGAGGAGACCAACCTGTTATCCCCAGAGTAGCTTTTATCCGTTAAGCTCGTTCCACAACCACAGTGGAATCGAGGATCACTAAGACCTGCTTTCGCATCTGCTCGACTTGTCCGTCTCACAGTTAAGCCGGCTTATGCCTTTACACATAACACGCGATTTCCATCCGCGCTAAGCCGACCTTTGTACGCCACCGTTACTCTTTAGGTGGCGGTCACCCCAACCAAACTGCCCACCAAACAATGTTCCCTAATAATATAGAGTTAGGCTCAATAATAAGAAAGAGAGGTATTCCACTAATGTCCGAAGACTCCCTCCTATTCTCGACAATTCTCACAATTTTGCCAATGTTAAGTTACAGTAAAGCTTCTGGGGTCTTTTCGTCCTTGTGCAAGTAGGCCGCATCTTCACAGCCATTTCAATTTCGCCGGGCAAAGGTTCAAGACAGTCGCTGAGTCGTTCTGCCTTTCGTGCGGGTCACCAATTAAGTGACAAGGAATTTCGCTACCGTAGAACAGTTATAGTTACTGCTGCCGTTTACTGGAGCTTACATCCACAGCTTCTCACCGAAGTGATAACCACAGATGGTTAACTTACCAGCACTGGGCAGGCGTCAGCCCCTATACTTCGCCTTTCGGCTTTGCAGAGACCTGTGTTTTTGTTAAACAGCCGCTCAGCTTCTTTAACTGCGGCCAATACCTCTAGGGCATTGGCAGGGCATCTCCCGAAGTTACGCCCAGTTATTTTGCCGAGTTCCTTGAACCTCTTTCTTCCGCTCGCCTGAGTGTTCTCCACCCACCCACCTGTGTCGGTTTGCGGTACGGATACTTTTAGACCCAGCTACGATGCTTTTCTTGGAAGTAGAAATTACCAGAATTTTCTCTTGACGAATCTTAAGAATCTTATTCACAGCTCGACTACATCACGTAAACGTGACATCATTTCTGCGGATTTTCCAACAGAAACTACCTTACTGCTTAAATCCAACTAACGCTGGACTCCAGTTATCCCACCCCGTCACACCTTAGCTGAATACAATCTAAAAATAGCACAGGAATATCAACCTGTTGTACATCGAGTACGCCTAAAACGGCGCACACTTAGATCCGGCTAACCCGAGGACGACGAACGTTGCCTCGGAAACCTTGGGTATTCGGCGATCAGGATTCTCACCCAATTCTCGCTACTTATGCCGGCATTCTCACTTCCAGGCGCTCCACTAAACTTTTCAGTTCAACTTCACCGCCCCTGGAACGCTCCTCTACCACTCATCAATCAAAAGATTAATAAATCTCTGGCTTCGGTACAAAGCTTAGCCCCGATCATTTTCGACGCAAGTGCGTTATTCCAGTAAGCTATTACGCTATTTTTAAAGGATGGCTGCTTCTAAGCCAACCTCCTGGGTGTCTTAACACACTTACTTTCTTATCCACTTAGCTTTGATTTAGGGACCTTAGCCGAGAGTCTGGGCTGTTTCCCTTTCGACACATTAGCTTAGCCCAACATGTCTGAGTCCATTAGTATACACAATGGTATTCGGAGTTTGGTTGGAAACAAGACGATTACTCACCCTATCCCCAGTCAGTGCTCTACCCCCAATGCTTAAACTAACAGCCTATACCTAAATATATTTCGAGAAGAACCAGCTATCGCTAGGTACGATTAGCATATTACCCCTATCCACAAGTCATCCAAAGATTTTGCAGCATCTACTGGTTCGGGCCTCCATTCTCCTTTCGGAGAACTTCACCCTGCTCATGGATAGCTCACCTAGCTTCGGGTCTTACTCCAGCTCCTAACCCATTCGACTCCGCTCAGGGTTATCCTGAGTATAATCGAAGGATATTTCGCCCTATTTAAGACTTGGTTTCCCTGCGCCTCCACTACAAAAATAGCTTAGACTTGGAACTAGAGTAAACTCACCGGCTCATTATGCAAAAGGCACAATATCAGTCCGGTTTTAACACCGGACCCTTATCAGTTTGTTAGCCAACGGTTTCAGGTACTATTTCACTCCCCTCACAGGGGTACTTTTAACCTTTCCCTCACGGTACTTGTTCACTATCGGTCAGTTTGAGTATTTAGCCTTGGCCCGTGGCCGGGCCGGATTCCCACAGGATTTCACGTGTCCCGCGGTACTCAGGAATCCCACTAAAGCTAGTTTCAAGTTTCATATACGAGGCTTT
The DNA here is from genome assembly GCA_002788855.1 of Candidatus Roizmanbacteria bacterium CG_4_9_14_0_2_um_filter_38_17. NCBI lineage: Bacteria > Candidatus Roizmaniibacteriota > Candidatus Roizmanbacteria bacterium CG_4_9_14_0_2_um_filter_38_17. Next base: position 44,864 of record PFSB01000010.1, read on the forward strand.
CACTCTCTATGGCCAGCTATTCCGAGCTGTTCTACTACTATCTACTATGCTTATTATGTGGGTCCTACAACACCCCAATAAATCAGGGTTTGGGCTCCTCCGCTTTCGCTCGCCGCTACTGACGGAATACATATTTGTCTCTTTTCCTCTGGGTACTAAGATGTTTCAATTCCCCAGGTTCCCCTCCCTCGTTAAAAACTCGGGATTCCCATCATTACTGATGGAAGGATTACTCCATTCGGAAACCGACGGATCATAAGGATGTAGACTCCTCCCCGTCGAATATCGCTGCCTACTACGTCCTTCTTCGGCTCAAACTGCCAAGGCATCCACCGTTGGCATTACGAGAATCTATCATAAATGGCTGAATGCAACCTAAAAAACTAGATTTTGCATTCTTTACTTACAATCATTAAATTTTCAAAGTGCTAAGTGGACCGTGGGAGAGTCGAACTCCCGACCCCTGCATTGCAAATGCAGTGCTCTGGCCAGCTGAGCTAACGGCCCCTAACATGGAATTCAGACTTAAAGAAGAGATATGACAGGTTACGAAACTAAACTTTCGGCTGCATCAGTTTTATTTCTCTTGTCTACACTCATTCTTAAAGTAACGAATTCCTAAGTGATATTCTACCAGGAGTATTAACGAGAGTCAATTAGGGTGAGAATGAGATGTTCAGAGTCAACTAGTTTTAGCTGAGCTTTCATACCTTTTGCAATATCTGCAAATTCGGCAGATTCTGCTTTGCCACCAGCAACCATCATAACTTGAACCAAGGCTTCGTCTATAGGAACCAGTATTTCCTTGGGTCCTCCAGCTAATACAATATTAGAATCTTCTATTCTGGAAACAACCAAATCAAACTCACCAAGAGCCTCATTTGTATTATCCAAAACCTCCTCTTGTGTTTCGGTTGGCCTTAATTCATCAACCGCCTGCGGACTGGTTTCTTCTTGATCTATGATCCGATTTTCAGGATTTGGAGTTGATGAGGTATTTTTATCAGCCCCAATAAAAACCAGCGCTCCTATTAAGGCTATCGTTACAATGGCAACAATGACTAATATCAGCTTCTCCCCTTTCATAAGCTTAAGCGTACCAAGTATTGCTGTTTGTGTCAACTCCTATAACTATTTTGAAATATTAAAAATAAACCCAAAATAGTATCTTGAGACATCTGTTATTTGACAACCACCAATAACAACCTCCGATGGGTAAATCTCAAAATTATAATACTTGTTTCCTGTACTTGGTAAGTTAAGCTGAGAAAATGGAAAACTTACCGTTTTACCGATGGAATCAATCATAACCTGTCCGCAAACTGTAGCTCCAGTAGCTGCGTTGTATGGCTGATCATATGCAACCCAAGAAATAGTTTGACCCAGCGGACCAGTAATAACAAAATCAATTTTGCCATTAGGATCTGGATTGAATATGTATTGTGTTGCTGAACTTACTGACCAGCCTATTACTTGTGTTGGAGTAGGCGTATTGGTTGGGGCGGGTACGTGGGTTGGAGCTGGAGTTGCAGTTGGCATAAGAGATACTTGTGGAAGCTCATCAGGCGTAAAATCTGGAGCGATGATCGCAGTTGGACTGCCAAGAAAAATCCAGCCGATAAAAGCAGCAATAACAAAACTTGAGACAATCAACAATAAACCAATTAATGACTTCCAGATACTCCCCCACGCCTTACTAAGGGCTTCTGGATCATTTCCTGCGCTCATAAAAAAGAACCCGGCAACAATAAAATTCCAGATCGAGAACAAACCAGCGAGAATAGTAATCATCCGGATTAAAAAGCTTGCTAGACCTGCAAAACCACCATCTAAAATTGGTGCGCTTGGAGGTGTAACAGCATTTCCTATAAAGCTACTCATATAAATTACTTATGGTAAATGGTGGCTGACCCCATTTACATCTAGCGAAGGAGATATAACCATGCAGACTTGCCAGGAACAATCTCTAGCTGTGTTCTATCTCCAATCTTGATCTCGGCAATGGCAACTTCCGTGTCAGTGTCTACCGTACGCACATAAACCTTAACCTGATCGGGATCTTTTGGCAGGGCCATCTCTCCTTTTTCTCCCTCCAGCAAGATATAATTATCATCAATCCCTTTGACTGTATAATCAATGTTTGCCTTAAACCTAGCAGGCTTATCTTCTGCTGTACTTGCAGCAGGCACTTCCTCCAGTGTATTAATAACCTCTCGCGCGCGCTGATCAGCTTCAACTGCGCCATTCTTATTTTCTTCAGCAGGGACTGTTGCTGTGTCAGGAACTATGTTTAATTGTGATTTATCAGCCCCAATAAAAACCAGCGCTCCTATTAAGGCTACCGTTATAATGGCTACAATAATTAAAATCAGCTTCTCCCCTTTCATAAGCTTAAGCGTACCAAGTATTTAAACTATTGTCAAATTTTTTAACTATTTAAAGCAACGTAAAAACCCAAGCTGGTATAAAAAGAGTTGAATCCACTAATTCAAATTCATTTTTCGTAATAACTAAGGCTTGTTTTGTGTTGTAACGTTTAGAAAACTCTTTTAAGTTGAGATAATTTTCTTTTGTGGCTTCATTCCTATATTTGACCTCTATTGGAAGCAAATGACTTGCTGTAGAAACTATAAAATCTATTTCCAACCTGTCTCTCCAAAAATGCGTATTTAACTTATAATATTTGAACCTAAGAACAGAGCTAATTGATGTTTCTACCAACTTTCCAAGCATAGTGTAATCCAACAAAACTTCTCTGCCAATATTGTTTAGGGCATTTATAATTCCCGTATCAGTTAGGTATATTTTTGGTTGTGTTCTTGCCTGTGACATTCCCCCTTTGCTAAATTTTCGCACCATAGAAATGAGATAAGATTCATGCATATACCAAAGGTGCGTTTGCACAGTTTGAAAGCTAACAGAAAACTTTCGACTAATTTCCCTTAAATTCGCAACACTACCCGACTCTGTTGACAATAAGGCAAAAAGTTGTTGCAAAAAATAAGTATTTTTAATTCCTGTTAGCTCGGGTATGTCTCTGAATAATACTCGCTCTATCACCTGAACTTTCAAGTATTCTGTCACCTCTGATTGGTCATAACTTTGCGGTTTGTAAAAATCGTTGATAATCTGAGGGAACCCGCCCATCAACAAGTACTCTTCATACATATTAAGCATTAGGGTTCTTGCCCCTTTGAATCTCTCCCAAACCACCAAAGACTTGGTAAATATTTTTTTCACGTCAATAAAGTCTATGGCTTCTAAGTTAGGAACATACTCTAAGCTATCATTTTGAGACCAAATATATACTTCTCTAAAGCTTAAAGGTGCTATTACTATTTCTTTAAATCTTCCCACCAAGCTTTCTTTAGTGTTTTTTGTAATTTTTATCGAAGCGGAACCTGAGATAATAAATTTTATCGGGTAGCCTAAATCATTGTATTTTTTAAGATATTCAGCCCATAAAGGAGTTGACTGAATTTCATCAATCAAAACTACTAAAGGATTTTTCTTGCTGTACGCTTCTGTTATGGGCTTTCCTATTAGATACTTTTCAATTGTATGTATAAGATCCTGCACAAGGTTATCTTTTATCTTAATAGAAGGATCATCTGCTTTAAAAAATATAATTTGTTGGGGTTTATAATTTTGAGCTAAAAGATATTCGATAGTTTGGTATAAGAGCACAGTTTTACCAACTCGCCTTGGTCCTACAATAGAAGTTATATTTTGTGTATCGCCTAATTGCTTTATTATGGTTTGTAAATAACTTCTTTTGGTTGGATATAAATATTTTTCAGGGATTTTTTTGGTTTGCCACCAAATATTGTATTGTTCTAAAATTTCTTGGCTTAACATAAACATATGTTAGCATAAACTGGATTTTTGCGCAAGTATACTTTAGCAAATGTTGGACATATATAGACTTTCTATGGCGCTACCTCTTCCCACAGTGTATATCGAACTTGTAAGAACTCAGGTGCGGAAAATAGTAGCGATGGCTTGTAGTAAAACTTCTCAGCTGGAGCATTGCTGTTGTTCACGGCGCTTGCTGGGTCAAGATTACGCTCGAGACTGAATTTTTCTGCAATAAAGATTCCTTCAAGTTCAAGTTGGGATTCATATCCAGAGAGATTATTACCTGTGGAGAAAGTTCCTCCCGCATAATATAAACCTTGTATTTCAGTAACGTCTTTGTCAATATTAATATTCCCAGTTGCAATAAGCATCAAAAAGCCATTATTATTAACTGTGATGTTCTCTGTAATATTAATATTCCCCTCAACATAAATAACTGCCTTTTTACCTGATGCAACATTTAAGTTTTCAACCGTTAGAGGACCAGAAACATGGTCATATAATGGATTGTTGCTGTTTACACAGCCTGTGTTAAGCTTGCCACTGCAAGGAGTGTTATCAATGGCAGTGCTATCAGGAACTTTGTTATTCAACAGAGCTAGAGGGAAATAGCTGTTGTTAGAAATAATTGGCCAATCTGTTGTTGACTTCCAATTGGTGGCTGAGTATCCCTTTAGATCTGAACCCGTCCCTCTCGACACAATTCCCTCAGCTCCGATGTTTCTACCAACTATGTATCCTCCAGTTGGAGGAGCCTGTAAGTTAATACTTGTTTGTGAATGGACGTCCGCATCATATGCCTGGATGTATGCTTGAAAGCCAGGGATTGGAGTGGGTGTAGCGGTTGGAGTGGGGGTTGGAGTGGCGGTTGGGGTAGGGGTGTTTGGAACTGTGGTTGGAGTGGCGGTTGGGGTTGAGACAGTGTTGACAGTAACATCACAAGATTCTCTATCATCAGCATTTAAGTAACACATGGCCGGATTTACAATAGAATCGCCGTAGCAACCAACAGTATAAGTATATGTACCTGCC